>CAMDPQ010000016.1 GCA_945905275.1 Chlamydia trachomatis | reverse complement strand
CCTATTGCATTTGATCGTAGCAGCCGTGAAGAGATTCATCTGATTTTTAAGCTTTTGGATTATTTAGGACTGGATCAAAGGCAACAGGAATTAGAGGGGTCTCTACCACCTATGGCTCTGCAAGATACTCCACCTACAGTGTTCTCTCTCCATCGAAGTGAAGCAGAATTAGCCCCTGTTCTCACAAAATTCCGTGCATTAAGATTTCTGCGTATCCAGGGGCCTGTCTCGCAGAATTTCCTAGACTCTTTACCTCCTACTTTACTCCGGTTAGACCTGTCATCTGGTGATATGACGAATCGGATATTAATGAGAAAAGAGGTTGCTTTGGCGGCTGTGGCTCAAGATGGAACGGCTCTGCGACATGCCTCTGCTGAATTAAGAGGGGATAAAGAGGTGGTGATGGCGGCTGTAGGTCAATGGGGCTGGGCTCTGGAATATGCCTCTGATGGATTAAGAGGGGATAAAGAGGTTGCTTTGGCGGCTGTGGCTCAAGATGGAACGGCTCTGCGACATGCCTCTGCTGAATTAAGAGGGGATAAAGAGGTGGTAATGGCGGCTGTGGCTCAAAGTGGCTGGGCTCTGTTTGCTGCCTCTGATGGATTAAGAGGGGATAAAGAGGTGGTGCTTGCGGCTGTGGCTCGAAATGGCGGGGCTCTGCGATTGGCCTCTGCTGAATTAAGAGGGGATAAAGAGGTTGTGATGGTGGCTGTGGCTCAAGAAGGCTGGGCTCTGCGATTGGCCTCTGATGAATGAAGAGGAGATAAAGAGGTGGTGATGGCGGCTGTGGCTCAAAATGGCAGGGCTCTGCGATTTGCCTCTGATGGATTAAGAGGGGATAGAGATGTGGTGATGGCGGCTGTGGCTCAAGATGGCAGGGCTCTGCAATATGCCTCTGCTGGATTACGCGTTGATCCAGATGTAGTAATTGTGGCTCGAGCGGCAAGACTACATCCATTCACAGGGTAAATCTGGTAGATGGGTAAAGATCTATTGCTGCAAGCTTGCCTTCTTCTCTAAGACTAATAGAAACTCCCTGCATTCTGGGGTGTTTCGTAATGCTTCTAGCCAATCGTCTTCGAGGATTTCTTCCTGGTAGGGTAAGGCATCAAAAGTATCTGCTTTTTTGAGAAAACGGAGTCCCTCTTCATAGCGACCTGTTAAAGAATATAAACAGGCGAGTTGGTAGTAGGCGGTGAGGTTGCCTGTTTGCTATTTGGTAAGCGGTAAGCGAGGCCATATCAGAGCTTAATTTTTAGGCGCCCAATTCTGAGGCAGAAGCTCATGGAGTTTGTTATAGGGCTGGCCTTGGATTCTATGCAGCACATCTTCAAAATAAAGGATGGGATTGATTTTTAGAGATCGGCAAGTTTGAGATAAGCAGTAAATAACTGCTGATGCCTTGCCACCACCCTCATTGACTACAAATAACCAGTTCTTTCTTCCTATTACAACTAGCTTGAGTGCTCTTTCCGCAACATTTTCTTCACTGTTTGCCGCCTTGCACAGGAGTTGAATGGCATCATATTGATTCGTCGAATCCAAATAACCGCCGATGCCTGTCGTCGTATCTTGATTGCCGAAGTGAATGATTTGGCCTGCATTCTGGGCGATTCTCCATTCCCCCCCCCACGCCTTTTCCAACGATCCTCACAAGATCGCCGACCGATGACACAGTAGGGAGTATGGCACTGACAACCACAGGATTGTTGGTGATGTACTCGTTGTTGTTTGCCATGGCCTGCGCAGTGCCTGTTACCTCGGTGAAGGAAAAGAAAGAAGCCTGGAGGGCCCATTTTAGTCCTTCTGGGGTCGTTGAATCAGTAGAGAGAACCTGGTTGTCTGGCCCGGCTGGTAATCGCACGTTGGCCGTGGTCGTTCTGACAAGCAGATCTCCCTTGGTGGTAAGAGGGGAAATGTTCTCAAAGGCTGTCGTACATTGACGAACAACCAATTAAAGTAGTGTTTTAAGGACTGTCTCGTAATCAGGTTCATTCGTGATTTCACTTACAGCGTCTCCATAGAGCACTTTGTTGTTTTCATCGAGCACGAAAAGGGCTCGAGCACAAAGGCCTGCTAATGGACCATCCATAATAAGAATCCCGTAGTCTTGCGCAAACTGTTTAGATCTCATCATAGAGAGTGTGTGGATGTTGCTGATGCCCTCAATACCACATACGCGTGTTTGTGCAAAGGGGAGGTCTGCAGAAATTAAAAGCAAAACTGTTTTGGGATCATTGTTCAGTCTTTCACTGAGCTTCTTGGTTGACATAGAGCATACAGGGGTGTCTAGACTGGGTACTGTATATATAATCTTTTTTTTACCCTGAAAATCGTTAAGGGTATTTTCGGCAAGTTTATGATCTACAAGGGAAAAATCTTTGGCCTGACTACCTACGGTAGGTAATGAGCCTGATGTATGTATGGGGTGTCCTTTGAGGGTTAACGTTGGCATAAATCTCCTTTTAAGTATGAAATGAAAAAAAATAGACTGTACCTTGTTAGGGAAATATAGAGAATTTTTTTAGTAAAATCCTAAGTAATTGACTCACTCAATCTTGTCGTTAGCTTTATTTAATTTTGTAATTATAAATAATTTAACAGTTTTAATTATCTTCAGTTTTAAATATAATACGCAATTAAATATTATAAACGGGAGTTATTGATGAAGATTAAGCGGGTGATTTTTATTTTATCTGGTATCATTGCTTTGGTTGGTATTTGCACCCCTTGGACAACGAGTCAATTGTCCAATATCCCAACGGTGGAAACCTTAGATGCGGAATCAACGTTTTTAAGATCAAACACTATCCAGGTAGTTGCAAAAGCGTATACCCCCGAGGAATCCACAAAATTCCTGAATAAGAATTTACTGAGAAAAGGATACCAGCCTGTGCAAATCACGATCCAGAATAACTCAAGCCAGGAGTATTCTTTATCGAGTGGGTCTGTCGGCCTTCCTACGGCATCTCCCTCGAAAGTAACTATGAAGCTAATGCAATCGGCCATCCCGCGAGGCATAGCCTTTAGAATTGCAAGTTTTTTCTTTTGGCCTTTCATGGTTCCCAGTACGATTGATTCGATCATTACGATGAAGACCTACCAATCCATTAAAAATGATTTGCAGTCTAAACTTGTCAAAAAAGAAGTGATTGCTCCGTATTCCATCTACAATCGGATCGTTTTTGTTCCGATTGATCAGTTTAAAGATTCTTTTGACGTAAGTCTTATTGAGTTGCAAAGTCTACGGCCCCAAGTGATCCATGTTACAGGATTGCAACAAGGGAGCGTAGTGTATAGTAGTTCAGACACGGTATCTGATAGCCCGGCCCAGCAACCGATCTATGAAGACACGCAGTCTGTGGCGGAGTAAAGAGACTTTTATAAGAAAATACTCTTTTTTTTATAACAGATCAATCCTCAAGGCTTGCTGCAAATCTATTGACCTATTCACTGAATAGGTCATATTATTTTAGACTCAATATACAAAAGTAGCCAAGCATATGATTCAAGCAGATAATCTTCATCTTTCTTATAGCGGATATTCTATCCTCGACGGAGTCAGTTTTAGCCTTCAAAAAGGGGAGAGATGTGGCCTTATCGGCCGTAATGGGTGTGGTAAGTCGACCCTTTTTCGGTTAATTATAGGGCAAGAAAAGTCTGATGAAGGGACTTTATCGATTCCAAAAGGATACCGCATTGGTCATCTGCAGCAGCATATTCACTTTACTCAGCCCACGATTTTAGAAGAGGCCTCTCTTGGCCTTCGAGAAGAAGAAAAAGACGCTATTTATAAAGTGGAAAAGCTCCTTCTCGGACTTGGATTTGCTCTTTCACAGCTCGATATGGCCCCAGAAAGTTGCTCAGGTGGTTTTCAATTGCGTATACAGCTGGCTAAAGTCCTTCTGGCAGAGCCTGATTGTTTAATCCTCGATGAGCCTACAAACTATTTAGATATTATATCGATGCGCTTTTTATCTAAGTTTTTAAAAAACTGGCCCGGGGAGATGCTGCTCATTTCTCATGACCTGGATTTTTTGGATGCCACTACGACACATATGATGTCGATCCATCGGAAAAAAGCGCAAAAGATTAAAGGTTCGAGCTCCGATCTTTTTGCTTTGATTGCAGAAGAAGAAGAACATTATGAAAAAACACGGCAAACGCTAGATAAAAAAAAGGCCCATCTCGAATCATTTGTCGAACGTTTTGGGGCTAAAGCATCGAAAGCTGCCCAAGCACAAGCCAAACAAAAGAGCATCGATAAGATGCCGACTCTTGAAAAATTGAAAAACTTATATAACCTGCAGTTTTCTTTTAACCAAGTTCCTTTTCCAGGGAAGAAAATGATCGATGCACAAGAGCTGTCCTTTTCTTATGACAAACAACATCCCCTCGTTGACAACTTATCTATCATTATTGAAAAAGGGGATAGGGTCGCAATTATTGGAAAAAACGGATACGGTAAATCGACCCTTTTAAAGATGCTGGCAGGGGAGCTTATCCCTGATGCAGGGGTGATTCATAACTCGGCTACATTACGCCTTGGCTATTTTGGACAGACCAATATTGAGAAATTAGATAAAAATCTGAAGATTGAAGAGGAGATCTCTTCTGCGAATCCTAAATTAAATTTTACACAAGTGCGGGCGATCTGTGGTCTTATGATGTTTAGTGGAGATTTAGCTAAAAAACCGATTTCCGTTTTATCAGGAGGAGAGAAGAGTCGCGTACTCCTGGGTAAGATTATCGCAGAACCTTGCAATAGTTTATTTTTAGATGAGCCGACACACCACTTAGATATCGAGTCGATTGAAGCGCTCATCGATGCTATCGAAGACTTTGAAGGATCTTGTGTCGTGGTTACCCATAGTGAATGGATGCTCCGTAGAATCCCATTTAATAAACTTATCGTCTGTCATAAAGGAAAACAAGAATTATTTTTGGGTACTTATGATGAGTTTTTAGCCAAGATCGGTTGGCAAGAGGAAAATGAATCGAAAAAAAATGATAAAAAAGGGGTAAGCAAACCGAAGTCTGTTTCTATCGATTCGCAGATTAGCAAGTGTGAAGATAAAATTGTAAGTCTGGAAGAGAGCATCGATGCCCATAATCTAAAGCTTGCTGCACTTACCCCTTCTGAATTGAGCTCGATTAAAGAAACTCTTGGGTTCATCGATCGAGATCAACAGGCGTTAAATGACTGTTACGACCTTCTTAGCAAGTTGTATCAGCAAGCATGACAGGATAAAGGGGCTATTTTTATAATATCTATCATAGACAGGAAGTCTTCAATGATTCCGTCTATATCAACAAATTATAATGGTCCCCAAAAACTGGACTGGTCTAATTCAAACGACATCATGTACTAGTCTGAATTTACAGAACAAATGAGTTTCCTTCGAAAACTTGAAGAAGTCTACCCGACAAAAAATAAAATCCACTTGCTCTGCGACAACGCAAGGTACTATCGAAAATACAGCTCTAAGTCTAGATTAGGTCAATTTTTTAGAAGCCGAGTAAGGGGTAAATGCAGGCCTGTTGGATCTCCGCTTGCCTCTTTCTAAAGTTTTTTTTGTGTATACACTACCGAAGAGCAGAGTAATTTCATCGCTGAAATTGGCTTTCTTGAATTAGAGTAAAGAGTAAAGAGGGGAGGTGATGTGGTTAGTATCCCGTATAAATCCTATGCATTCCAAGCTATGAAAATTACCGTTTTTTGCCTTCTTGTAACCTATCTTTGTAGGTTAATGGGTGCATCGAATCAGGTTCTTTTAGTCTCCTTTTATATGGCGGTGCTTACTGCATTGGGCACTTTTTCTGTGACACAAAAACAACTATCCCATGTGATTTTAGGGGGAGTCGTTATCGGAGGATCTCTTTTAGTAGGGGCTGTCTTGGATTTTTATTATCCGATTCCTGCTAAGTTACTGGCTATATTGTATTCGGGACTGGCTTTTTATCTACCTACTAAACAATACCAGTCCAATATCTACATAACAGGATCCATTACCTTTCTTATTTTTTCTATCCTGCCATTTACTTTTGCAGATGCTATCACTTATGCTCCTTATTGCTTGGGTGTTTTTGTTATTTTTATTTTATTCCATCTTCTTTTTGATTCGATAGGATCGAGGAACCTCAAGGATCAAATCATTAGGAAGCTAGAGGTTCACCGAAATCATAGTACAGCCGTGATCGCAGTAAGTGCTCTTTTCTTTAGTTGGCTTATCGGTTTTTATCTGTCCTCTTATCACCATGTTCCTCAGATCTATTGGATAGAGTTAACAGCTCTTGTTGTAGTGGCAGGGGCAAGACCTTCACAAAATGCGATACAAACCTCTATTAAACGAATGCTTGCCTGCACGATGGCCGCTGTGATCATTGTTTTTTTGTTTAATAATATACTCCCCATGATTTTTTGGTTGAATATTGCTATATTAACCGTATTCTTATTTTTCATTTTCTTTTTGCAGTTTAATTATTTATGGAAGGTTTTATTTACCGAGCTGTTTGTCCTAGCGATTACCTATTTACTAGGGGATCATAAAGAAAGGGTGATATTCGCTCGAGTGATCTTAACAGGAATAGGGGGATTGATCGTTATTATTACCACTTGGATTGTGGAATATGTATTTCGAAGGTTATATCGCTGTCATAAGGGCTAAATCATTTTTCGGAGCATCGAGTTATTTTAGACATTCGATATTTTCACCTTGGGTTGTAATATCGAGGTTTTAGGCTGAGTCTCTCTAGTTTTTTAACAGAAATCTAGACGAAAATTCTTTGGATACAATAGAATCTCCTCTGTTTTTTATGTTTTCATCCTACTTATCCATAAGGTCTTGTATATGATTCCTGCAGGCTCGTCTTTTTGTGAATTGATAAGGCCTATCCCTTCTTCCTTATTGGATTATGAAGAGGAAGATAGTTCAGAAGAAGAGATGGAGTCTGCCGGCACCGCATTTCAACGTATTATCGCACATGATACGACGGATGCTTGTGAGATCATTGTATCAACATTAAATCCCTACAGCGATACAAGACAAAAAGTTCGCTTCCAGTGGGCATTATCCTTGTCGAAAAGCACCGTAAAAGAGGGTTTTTTTATCGGGGTATTTGAATCTCTCCATCCAAGGGATTCTTATTTTCGATTTGACCCATTATCGAAAGTATTTTCTCGGATAAAGATCGTAATTTTGAATAAACAGGACGGCGATTATAGACCACATCTGACGTTACTCTCGAATTCCACATGGAGATGTCAAAAGCCAGATCTAGAATATCTATCCGAGTGCGGCAGGCTATTGGTTTCTGTCAGACAGATGAGATCTGAGGAGGTAACAGGGTTATATGAAAACAGTAATCAAGAAGGATCTTTTGCAGCCGCTTCTCTTGAGACGCTTAACGAACGCGTGAAAACCTATTCCATCCACAGTATTACCTATAAGCACCTTTTATCAACAACCCTAACGGATATTTAACTACATTTTATGCTACCATTACCAAATGCTATTTCGACCTACTCAAAAAAAACTGGACCTGATTCTCCGAATACAGTTTTAGCGGTTACTGATTGTTTTGATTTCCAACTACCCGTAATTAATAGTGGGATAGGCACTTTGTCTTTAACAGGAGCCGCAGCCATACCAGTTCCTGTTAAACTGGTGACAGTGCATTCTAATCCAGTTCATATTCTCGATATTGAAGACCCTCAGGATTTGCGTGGCCTTAAAAAGTCTGTAAAAGCCTGGAAAATTGTAATGGGTGATAGGGCTGGGTCTACCCAGATCGCTCGAAATGAAAGTTTATCTTCTGAGAAAGAAGTATGGCAAGGTAGGGTCGAGGAAGATCGGATGATTAAAGAACAATATTTCGAGATGTTAAGAAGAGTAAGTTCGGTCGTTGATGATAAGCTAAACCCTCGTCCCACCTCACCCTTAAGCATTCGTACTGTCCAAGATCAAGATAGAGTCACTCAAGGAGTGGTGACGTATTCCGTAGATCCCAAAGGGATTTATGTAGAACACTTGGTAAGTGCAGCACCGAATGTGAAGATGTGGGCTCCTCCACCAAAAGATTTTTTTGCTATTCCACCTTTTAAAGGGGCTGGAAGAGCATTAATGCAATCACTATTTAAGACAGCTGAAGAGCAGGACTCACCTAAAGTATATTTAAAACCTTTAACCGGTTCTGTCGCTTTTTATCAGAGACTTGGTATGGATTATGATCCAAAAACAGATGTATTTACTAGATATACTCCGCCTAGCTGAATTCGGAAGAAAATATTGAATATGCAGATTGAAAACAATGTATCGCCCTTAATTTTTTAGACACAAATCGTGCATTTAATAATTTGTTCTTTTCAAGCTGGGCAGCTGTGCTCATTTTTTGTCCTGTCCCCAGGGCTTCGCTCACGGAGTAAGGGACAGGACGAACCTAATCCTTTTAAGGGCCGGCCCACTTGTCATAAGCCTCCCGAGAATAAATAGATTTTTTTTTACCAGCAAAGATACTTGTCGTTGACCAGCAATCTATAAGTTCTGCGGAAAAGTGAATAAAGTCGATTTTTATATAACTATTTATTTTTTTTTGAGTAGGTTAACAGAATAAGAGATTTACTTAAGATTAGGGGGGGGCATTATGGAGAAACAAAAAGACACTACTGTACTTTATCAACCTCTACAGCGTGGTCTGAAAACACGTCATATTAGCTTAATTGCTTTAGGGGGGATTATTGGGTCTTCTTATTTTTTAGGTACCGGATACTTACTAAATCAAGTCGGGCCTTGCGCTTTTTTAGCCTATATTCTTGGAGGATTAATCTCTTATCTTACTCTGGCTTGTTTAGCAGAGCTGGCTGTATCATCGCCTTCACAAGGGTCTTTCGTGCATGCAGCAGCCATGCACATATCACCATCTTGGGCATGTGGTGTAGGCTGGTCTTATTGGTTTTGTTGGATTATTTATATCCCATCGGAATGTATCGGTGGTGCGTTAATTATGAATTATTTTGTGCCAGAGGTCCCTCAAGCTATATGGGCTCTTTTTTTCGGTCTGATCATTACTCTATGTAATGTTATGACAGTCAAGATCTTTGGTGAAGCTGAATTTTGGCTTGCTTTACTCAAAATTATCCTGCTCATTGGATTTTGTGTGATTGGTCTATTGATTCTTTTAGGGTGGGTAGGGGTGCCGGCATATTCCTACTCCGCGATACAACCTTTCAGCAGTTTTAAGAATATATTTCCCAATGGCATTAGCATTTTATTCATTAATATGTTGATTCTGATGGCTAATTTTCAAGGATCTGAAATTATTGGTCTTACGGCCACAGAATCAGAAAATCCGAAAAAAGCAGTTCCAAAAGCTTTAAAAAACGTGTCCCTGCGAATCATTGGATTATATATCATACCGACCTTGCTTTTAAGCCTGCTTTTACCATGGAAAGAAGCAGGCTTAGACCAAAATGCCTTTTCTGCCGCTTTACATAAGTATGGACTATCGAATCTTGCTTCAATCTTTAGTTTTGTAATTATTACTGGCGCTATTTCTTCCTCGAATGGTGGTTTATATGCCACGATTCGCACGTTATTCTCACTCGCTCAAAGGGGAATGGCACCTAAGGCTTTAACGAAAGTGAGTTCTCACGGAATTCCTGTATATGCGACGGTATATACGCTTTGTGCTGTCTGGCTGATTTTACTGTTATCTATTTTTGGATCCCTCGACTCTGTTTATGCACTGCTGCTAGCTACGTCCGGTTTTACAGGTAGTATTTGTTGGATTTCCATCTGCTGGTCTCAGCTGATCTTTAGAAAGCATTTTAAAGAAACAGGTGTCAGTCTCACTTATAAAGTTCCATTGTTTCCGTATCTTACTCATTTTGCGATATGGTTGCAGGTTTTCTTATTGTTTGTGGTCCTTTTTTACCCTAATACAAGAGCCTCTTTTTATATTGGAATGCCTGTGCTGATTCTTCCAATATTGATCTATAAGAAATTTTGCAGTCATGATCCAAAAATGGTGGCAAAATTATAGAGAATAAAAAAGAGTCGAGGTTTGAGTTGGTTGACTAAATTCTATCCAGTCTAAGCCAACAACCGCACACAGCCTTACTGCTAAATAGTCGATAACACCTCTTTGTAGCTCCCATGGATTGAAAGCGTTTAGGAATGCTTCGGTCGGGAAATTCCAGACAAGCCTCCTCTACCTGAAGAACTCTTTATGAAATCCTAGTCGATTATCCCATGATGGATAAGCCAACCATCCGCTAGGTGGCCGAACCTGGATGATATCTTCTAGGATTGAGTTCGAAAGTTCAAAATATCCCTTTTTCATCTATTTTTGCCCCGTCTCCGAGGAAGCAACCTTACAAGGTCTTTCTGTTTAAATGTTTACGCCATATGTTTTTTATTAATGTAAAGTTAATAATTAATTAACTTAAAAATACTATAATAATTACAATTGCATCGTAAAAATAATTAAAATATAACGAGGTTTTTATGAGGACTCATATAGAAAATTTCAGCTGTAGCTTTATTCAGGGACAATTAGATCTTGCAAAAAAGGATGCGTCCACATCTCCAAACCGTCATGGATTGGTTACAAGTATTTTTGATGCAAAGAATTTTGGTCATAAGACTGGTGCTCCTTTAAGAGGAAGTGTAGAGCGTAGTAGAGTCGCAGAGCTCTTTGGTGGTTCGGGGAAAAGTGCTGATTTATTAACTGTTGGGTGGGTCTTTTCTATACCAGAAGACTCTTCTATACCAGGAGAGGAGATTTCTATCCCTATTGAGGTACTCGATACCAATGATTATGGGATCCTATCAGCCAAGGTTAGATGGGAGGCTGCTATAGGATCAATAGTTAATCCAGATGCTGATTGTGTATTCGATGTCGAGACTCTGCTTATAGATTTTGCATCTGACACTGGACTTGACAAGACGGCAAAGGGGATTGCCCGTCCTTTAATAAGCTCTATTTTACAAGCCATCAGGGATGAAGAACCTCCGAGATTTCGATGGGATAAGGATCGAGATACAAAACTGGCTCAAATTCAGATTGTATTTGCAATCTGTGACTATTGGTGCTTAGAGCCATTGCAAAGAGATCATTTAGAGCCCTTCTACGAGAAATTCCCGGACGTAGCTCTACGAGATGCTCCACCGACAGCAAGGGCTGTTCAAGCGACGGCAAGCGAGCTCGAGCAAGGATCTACAAAGAACGAAGGGATCCCTTGCACAGAAACTAGCAAAGAGGCAGGTTTGCACACCCACGTATTAGATAGATTCAGTCGGTTAGAATGTCTAAAACTCAATGGACGTGTACCCCAGGCTTGCCTCGACGCTTTGCCTGCTAGTTTACCTCGGTTAGTGCTACCAAGTTTTGACGACATGAGGGGGGCTCGATTGGAGAGAAAAGAAATTGCTTTAGCTGCTATGGCTCACCAGCACAACGCGCTATGGCATGTCTCTGATGAATTAAAACGAGATAGAGGATTTATGAGTGCAGCTATAGATCTAGATGGTTGGTCTCTCGCTTATGCCTCTGCAGAGATCCAAGCAGATGAAAAGATGGTGCTTGCTGCTGTGGCTAGCTGCGGCTGGGCGCTAAAGCATGCCTCTAGCGCATTACAAGCTAATAAAGATGTCGTGCTTGCGGCTATGGCTCGAGATGGAGGCGCGCTTGAGTTTGCGTGTAAAGAATTGCAAGGTGATAAAGATGTCGTGCTTGCGGCTGTGGCTCAAAGGGGCTTGGCGCTCAAGTATGCATCTGAAGAATTACAAAGTAATATAGAGGTAGTGAGTGCAGCTGTGGCTCAAACTGGCGGCTCTGCTCTGGAGCATGCTCATGATATATTAAGAAGGAGTTCATATTTTATACGTTCAATTCTCCCTTTCGATATCAAGGCACTGGAGTGGGCTGTCAAGGAGGTCGTTCTCAACGTTGTGGCTGAAGATGGCTTGTTGCTACAGTTTAGCTCTAGAGAAGCACGGAAAGATCGAGGGGTGGTGCTTGTGGCTGTAGCTCAAAATGGCTTGGCGCTAGAGTTTGCCTCTAGCGCATTACGCAGAGATCGAGAGGTAGTCCTGGTCGCTGTTACTCAAGATGGCAGGGCACTGGAGCATGCCTCTGAAGCCTTGCAAGCCGATCAACATGTCGTAATAGCGGCTGCGGCTCAAGATAGCCGGGCTCTGGAGTTTGCCCATAAAACCTTACAAGAGAATGAAGACGTCCTCAATGCGGCTAGCTCTGCAAGAAAGGATCCATAGAGAGGCTGATTGAGGAGTCGGCGGTCCCATTTAGAATTACACAAGATAGAGTACTCGTAAAGGGGGTAGAACTTCCCTTTTATCTTGCTCATAAGATCTGTGATATCCCAGCTATAAATTTGATTGAGACTTGTGGCTGTTAATTGTAAAATTTTCATACGATGTTCTTCAGAAGTTAATCATCCTCTTCGGTTGCCTAGAGGTTATGAACTTTTTTTTCAAGAATAAGAAGAGCTGCAGCTTCTGCTAAAGCTTTATCTTTCCGTCTTAACTCAGTAAACACAGCCTTATTTTCACTTCTAAGCTCTTTTACTTCGTTCTGATTATCTCTCTTTGTAGACCCGTTAGCTAAAAGCGACAACTACGCTGACATAGGAGGGAACCCTCAATGCAACTGAAATAATTTTCCCAGGTACAAAACCTCCCCTTTTCATGAAATCGTCTCTGCCTAAATCGTCGAGGTCAGGAGATCTGTCGATAGGTTCATAGGTTTCATATAAGACCGGTCTGTCTGATATGAATTAAGATAAAAATATTAATGGAATATTTTATGAGAACTAAATTAGAAAATTGGAGCTGTAGTGTTTGTTCAGGCAAAATCACATCCCGTGCCATTAGGGGATCCTTTAACATCTCCAAGGGATCCTGGATCGATTTTACAAGGTGTTTATGATGGATAGGGTGCATCCTTTGACATCTCTCGTTCTTTACAAGGACGTCCAGGTCTAAATGCAGGCTGTGTTTTCGGTTCTTACCTCGCGAGGACTTACTTGGATGCAGAGTCCTTAGCCAATATGGCCTTTTATCCTCATCTGTTCTCACATTACAAGGAGACCGGCTGGCTATTGTTAATCGGGCGCAAGAGATGCTTCTGAAAGCTCTGGATAATCTAGCTATTGGCCAATCATGCAAGTCTGCTTTAACTTGCTTGAGGCTCATGTATGCTATGGGCTTCGCGCTGGGGATCAAGACACGCTATCAAGAGCGTTCCGGGATTGGAAGATTTTCAGTTGTGATAAAGAGGTCATGCTTGCGGTTGTGGCTCAAAATCACATGGCTTTCTGCGATGCCTCGGCCGAATTACAAGCAGATATATTCGTGGGATATGCACACTTAAAAGGAGAAATACGGTTTGTGTATGCATACGTCTGCGATCGATAAGCTCTTACTTTTAGATGAGCTATGGGCTTTAGATGAGGCGATATAAGAGGACTCTATCTGGGTAACCCTGTCCCCTCGTATTAAAGCCTCCTTATGCAACATAACATCAATTATCAGACGTTAAGAATGGCGAGGCCCCAATCGGAAGAGCCTCCTTTTATCTACTAGCCAATACCCCCTAATACGGCATAGGCGGTGATCTCCTGCAGAAAACCTTCCCTCTCGATGTTCGGATTGTCATTTGCAAACTGATTGGCAGCCTGAACGAGCGCTTCTAGGCCCTCAATACTCTGATGATTTGGGTTCAAAAAGAACATCGTCACCGCATCGGCTGAGCTCGGTGGTTTGATCCCATCAATATTTACCCCTGCAAGACGCCCTTGTAACACCTCTAGGCAAAGTCTCTGTGTTTTCCCTTGGTTGCAGACTCTATCTCCACCTTCAAACGAGTCACCAAGCGCACCTATCATACCCGATTTAGCTTGATCCTGATCCTCTACCTTTGGATGTGTTGATGCATACAACCACATACGCGCAATGACCTCTTCACCTGTTAATGAAAGACCTATTATCGAAAAGCGTTCATTATCCAATAGAGGACCAAAAGACTCACCCCCAGTTCTTGCTTCCAAAAGAGCTCTTGTAGCAGCTGCTTGCTTTAGGTGTCCTGAAGCTTCCAGATATTCTTTGAATCCCCCAACATGCCGGTTGATGTCCTCTGTCGTGATAGTGCCCTGAAGATTCCTTAAAAGTTCCATCGCAACTTTAGTTTGATCATCTCGATCACCAGCATGGACGTTAATTCCTTCAGCCGCAGCGAGGGCGCCACCAGCCATACCATTTATTCTATCGGCAATATAAGCATCCCTTGCGTCCCTATTAACAGCAGCTACCTGAGCAATAATTTGTGCTATATCATTCCCATTCATCTGCCCATTAATCAGGTGCTCGGCATGGTCCATTACATCTTCTCTCTCTCCAGGAGGCACTGCCGCCACTGCATTAAAAATCTGCGATGCTTCTCGAGTGGTCGTCGGTCTCTCGAAAATGGCCCGCATACCTTGTCTAATAATGAATTCCCTTTCGTCTTGAGAAAGATCTGGGTAACCCCTCAGGAATGTATAGACAATACCAACGGGCGTTAGAGCCATCTGTTCTATCAACGCCCTGTCTAAATATACAGAACGATTCGTAAGATCCCCAATGGATTCAGGGAGTGCGGTCAGCTGATTGCCACTGAGGTCTAAATAAGTAAGCTTGGTAAGGCGTCCTATAGATTCAGGGAGTGCGGTCAGGTGATTGCCACTGAGGTATAAAGTAGCAAGCTTGGTAAGGCGTCCTATAGATTCAGGGAGTGCGGTCAGCTGATTGCCACCGAGGTCTAAAGTAGTAAGGTTGGTAAGGCGTCCTATAGATTCAGGGAGTGCGGTCAGCTGATTGCCACCGAGGCCTAAAGTAGTAAGGTTGGTAAGGCGTCCTATAGATTCAGGGAGTGCGGTCAGCTGATTGCCCTTGAGGCCTAAAGTAGTAAGCTTGGTAAGGCGTCCTATAGATTCAGGGAGTGCGGTCAGCTGATTGTCCATGAGGTATAAAGTAGCAAGCTTGGTAAGGCGTCCTATAGATTCAGGGAGTGCGGTCAGCTGATTGCCATGGAGGCCTAAAGAAGTAAGGTTGGTAAGGCGTCCTATAGATTCAGGGAGTGCGGTCAGCTGATTGCCACTGAGGTCTAAAGTAGTAAGGTTGGTAATAAGCTCAATCCCAGGAGGCAACTCAGTTAAACGTAAGTTGACTAAATCTAATAATAAAGATTGACTATCATAACAATCTAACATACGACGGGCAGCTGCTTGTCTACCTGCATCGGCTCCTGCCCAACGATTTAAGGGCATTTCTAAAGCATCTCTGTTTTTGCGAAATAAAGCCCCTCTGATCAGCCCCACACCCACACCAGTCAGAAGCAGTCCTAGTCCAATTGCTGGTATATTACGCTTTAGGAAAGGGATTGAGCGTGCTGCAACTGCTCTCAGCACTGCGCATGACTGTCCCGCCCTTACTAGTGTTGCTTTTTGAGGAAGACATCCCCTAATCCAATTATTTAGTGCATTCATGATAACCTTAGTTTTACTTTGTTATTAAATTTATATCAAAATCATGTTAAGTAATTATTAAGTTAATTAAAAAGTGAGTGAATAAATTTTATTATAGCATGATAATCTATAATTTATTTGTAGCAGCGTTGTGAAAGAGATTGAAAACTTGGCTTAACAATCGAGCTAGAAAAGTATTGCAATTTCGCACACCCATTGAGATCTTTAATCAGCCCAGAGAGGAGTCTGGATTTGTCGCACTTCGAACTTGAAAAGGCTCCCTGAAAAGCATAAAATCTCAGAAAAGAACTTACGGGCGGCAGGTTAAATAAAATATCTCAAGCGTCAACTACCCTGACAATCACCGTTACCAAGCCAACAAGGAAAATACCTAATGGAAGCAAACTGTTCTGAGAAAAGCCACCCCCCAAAAAAGATCATGATTTTTGGGATTCCTGGAAGTGGGAAATCCACTTTTTCCCTTAAAATCAGTCGTTTGCTCCATTTACCACTGTTCCACCTAGATAAATATTTTTTCGTTAGCGGATGGGAAGAGAGAGACTATCAGGAGTTTTTACAAATTCAAAAAGGATTGGTGGATCAGGACTCTTGGGTAATTGATGGGAATGCTACTAGATCCTTTGAAATGCGTTTCAGTACAGCCGATACAGTTATCTATTTTCGCTTCAACCGTATTCTTTGCTTATGGCGCATTGTTAAAAGGCTGATCCACAAACATCCCCACATCTCTGACCGTTCTGAAGGGTGCACTGAAAATATCAGATTCCGTCTGATCAAATACCTCTGGGGCTTTCCTCAAAGAGTGAAGCAATCCATTGAAGCCTTACGTCTAAAATATCCTGAAGCCACATTTTACGAATTTCAAAACGACGATCAAGCCAAGTCCTTCCTAACCACGCTCAAGAAAAGCAAGAAATACACTTATAAGCCATACAGCAACACGTTCCCTTCCCTTTTTCAGAAGGAGCAAAAAAGAATATCCTCTTCTCTCCACATAGGCTTGGCAATTGAGCATGTAGGTAGTACGTCTATCCCAGGTCTTGGAGGAAAAGGGATCATAGACATCGCCATTTCCGTATCCAAAGAAGAAATGGAACACGCATCTCAGGTGTTGCAGAAGCTTGGATATGAGTACCGACCAACTTTCAGTACTCCTGAGAGGTTTTATTTTATCACCTACCTAGCAGACTCAGAAGAAGGAAATCGTCGCTATCATATTCATCTAACCTATCCATCCAGCAAAGAATGGAAAGACTTGATTGGATTTAGAGATTATCTAAGAACTCATCCTGAAGCGGTAGATGAGTATGCAACCATCAAAAGACAAGCAGCTGATATGGCAAACCAAGATGGGGAACTATACCGAAAAATGAAAGAGCCTATATTCCAGAAAATCAATGAATTTCATGACCAATAACCCCTTAACTTTAGACCGCTACAACACTATTCCAGCAGGATATGCAGGAATCCTTTTTAAGGGAATCAGTGATTATGCATTCCAAGAAAAAGGACTGCCTTCTATTCAACCATTTAGCATTTTCATCAAGGATCAGAAATAAACTGTTTTAGGAGAACTTTCCGGGGTTGTGTTTTATGGGTCCCTTTACATAGATTCTCTCTCGATAGATCAAACTATACGTCATTAAGGCTGGAGGACCATTATACAGTTAGTGTTTCACGGTTGAAGAATATAAGGATGCCAGGAGTCGTTTATGAAGTTATACCGTAATCTTTTATGAAAACGGTCTTTACTACCTTGCCAAAATTCTAATGCGTCCAGTCGCCACCACATTCTTCAGAAACTCTGACATAAGAACTGGTAATCAGAATGGCTATTGCTTAAAAGATGGGATCGCTTACCTCTTACGGTTCTTCAAGCCTCCATCAAAAATAGAGCCAGCCACCACGGAACTTCGGTCCGGATCAGAATTGAATAGGACCCTGACCTAGACTCCATAAAAGGAATGTCTAAAATTAACAACCTTGATTTTGACTCCGCATTCGAATGGGAAGATCTTGCCTCCACTACTTTGATCATCCCCAACGGCGTTACCTGCCCCATTTCTGCAGAAACCATGAACACCAGAGAGATCTATATAAAAGGTAATCTAATGTTAAGCACTTTACTCGAGGATCTATAAGAGTTTTTTATTTGAAATCAAGCCCCACTTCCTATATTTTTTTTCACTCGTATCCCATTTTATTACCAAAAGAGTTATCTATGCAAGCCATCCCCTCCCCTTCTTTTGCAAAGATCCCTACCTTCGACGCTCTTACAGGGTTGGAACTAATAGGCCGAGCCGTGCACAGACGGGTGATTATGCAAAATGGAGAGCGCACCTATCAGATGGAAATTAGTGCTCACAATCAAAAAAAAATCCATAATCTCTTTCATCTACTCGTTACAGAAAGCAAGAGTTTTACACACCAGAACTCTTCCCTTGCCTCGCGTGTCCATGATATGGCAGATCAGATAGAAGAAGTCCTTTTACCTCAAAATGGAACGCTGAGCTCCGATGTATTCTATAAGATGGTTACAGCCATCAGCAGCAAACTCATTTCGATCAAAATCCTAGTCCACATAGATGCAGCTCTCACCAGTGTGTACTCTCTGATGCAAAAACGACTGAAAGCCTTTGAAGCCTTTGGGTATTCTCATCAACAGACGGGTACTGGAGAATCGCTTAAAGCCAAACAAGCCGTTGACCGTGCGATTGCTGCTATGCCAAAGCTACTTACATTGATTACACTTAATGAACGTGATTTTTCTTTTCAGGTGAATATCTCTGAGATCACGCGAGACTTCACATCTTTTAACTATGATCAAACGGCCAACGAATTTGATCAAGCCATGCTCGATATTGCTAGTTTGTTTACATTCGATCCATCCTCTGGGATCATTACCACCAATGCAATCATTCCAAAAAATCTAGTCATGAAGATGATGTGCAGTGCAGATAAGGCTGTCGAACTGATTGGACAGTTGTTGTTTGTTTGCAGTATTTGTCAACAAGAGGTATTTGAAGAAGACCTGCAGTATCTCATGGCCCAACCTCTTTTACTGCAACTATGCCCGTTTCAGATGCAAATGGGACGCTATCTATTTCCTACTACGTCAACAGAGAAAACCCCTAGAATCGCCCGTAAGGTAGAAGAAACAACAGGCCCTCTTCCTTGGGCCCAGGGTAAAGAGCAATACAGCGCTCCCTTCCTGCGTACATTTATTATGAAACGGGATGCTTATGTAGCCCAACACAAGCCATTTATTACGGTTCTTTTATCGCCTGCAGACTGCGAGGACTTTACAGGCTATGAAGCCAATGAACCTTGCAGCTACTATGACTTAGTGCTTAGGCTTGAAAAGGTGGTAGCTAGGTTTCTTCCTCCCCATCTCAAACCGCAAGGAGACAGTGATAGAGGTATTAAAGGCCTGCTTGAACATATCAGTCCCTTACTTAACGAATCTACATTCAAAACCAATTGGAAGCCTATTGATATGGATGGCAATGGCTTTTGCCCTTCTGCTGAGACTTTGCATCAGGTGATTTCCAATTTCTCCTCTTTATGTAAAATAACCGAAGACCCTTCTCCTATTTCTATTCCTGCTCAGCCTCTGAAAAAAAAGGGAACCCTCCAGAGCAAAAAAGCCTCTTTATTACCACAAAAGATCACAAGTCTACCACCTGACTGCATTCCTATACCCCAAACGAAAACAGAAACGGCTGTGACTCCATCTTTACCAGACCCCATAACAGCTTCTCTACAAACAACGCAAGTACGAAACGCAAGCCTGAATATTGCAGACAGGGTGTCAGTATGGTTCCATCCATCAGATAAACAAGCAGGTATAAGAGCGCGAGGAATGATGCAAGAGAATCCTCTTATCCAAGAAAAGATGCTGATTACCCATCGGTTTCCGAAAGATATTCTTCTTTTTTTTCTAAACCCCCATTTTTCGAAAAAAACGGCATGGAAACACAATCTGGAACATACCCTCTATCAGAGCTGTATACTCATTGATGAAAAAAAATATATTTTAGAAGCTACTGTCGATGCAGAAGAGATCCTATACCATCTTTGTGCCAAACCGATTGCCAAGTGGCAAGACTATTTTCTACCCAGCAGTGAATTTCCCAGTCTATCCCAAGATACCAAATACTATGCTAAGACCCCTCAGGTTAGTCCAATGACAACGAAACTATCTTGGATGGAAAATGGCAACATCCAATTTCCCTTTGAAGATCGGCGCTATGAGCTGATAAGACTGTATACACCTTTACATAACTAATTATCAGAGACTTGCACATGATTCCTTTTTATAAAGAGGGTCATAATCAGAATCACAAGCAGAGCTATACTGACCCACATCAGCAGATAAAACGTATCATTTAAAGCAAGCGCATTGGCTTGCGTATCGAGCTGTTCTAACAGCTCTGCCTGAGCGGCAGCACCTTTCAAGTTAATAAGGCCTGCCTTGTAGAAAAACATCTTTGTTTCTACTGAAAAAGAGGTTAATTGGGAGCCGAGCCTTTCATGAAAAAAAACACTTCTGCGTAATAATACCGTAGAGAATATCGCAGCACCCATTCCGATCCCTAAGCAACGAAAGACGTGAAAAGTAATACCTTCTTCATACTTCTCTATCGGATTCATATTTTGCGCACTGATATTCGATAGAGAATACACAAAAAGAGCCAGACTAAAGCCGGCCATTGTCCGCGCAATAGCCAGACGCCAAAAATCAATTTCCACAGAAAAGCCCTTAGCAAATGCTGCGGAGCAGATGAACAGCACAATAGAAAGAGCCAACCAGATCCTCATATCGATACGGGCCATTTTATCGACTATGATAAACAAGACCCCTGCTGCAATGAGCATGTGACCAAGCAACAGGAGAATCCACCAAGCGGTAAATGTGACATCGAATGTAAGCCAGAATCCAAGCATGATAATTAAGCCCAGATACGAGCCAAATAACACACTTAAATAGACCATGGCCATAGAGAAATGTAATCGTTTAAATAAAGATAAGTCAAGAACAGGACTTGGGTGTCCGATATCGAAAAGAAGATAAAGGATCAGACTAAGCCCTCCTACCGCAAAAAGAGATACGATGATGGTCGAACGATTCCAATCTAGATACTGCCCTAATGTGATGGCTGTACCAAGACAAAAAATAGAGAGAAAGAATAAGAGGTAGCCGATCAGATTAAATCCTGTAGTCGGAGTGGGAATGGGTTCATCTTGCAAATGATGGAAAAAGAGAAGGGATAAACCTACTAGAATAGGAATAGGTAATAGAAAAATGAGTCGCCAGTGATACGCGTAGGCAATCACCCCACCAAAGCTCGTTCCTAGCACAGGGGCAATCACGGATGCAGCAAGCATATATTTTACAAGAGTGTGTTTTTTCTCCGTAGGGGTGAAATAAAGCAGCATATTCGTCGCTAAAGGCAATAATGGACCACCGCTCATTCCCTGGATAAATCTAGCAATGACCAGCTGGTAATAACTTTGAGCTGCAGAGCATAAGATCATCATGATGCCAAAGAGTAAAAAGCAGCCCATAAGCGCTTTTCTTGGGCTCATTTTTTTTAATAGAGGTTTAACAAGAGGTAGTCCTAATGCATAGCCAAAAGCATAAAAGCAAACCATATAATGGGCCAGATCCCTTGATCCGCCAAGAGTGCTGATAATATAGTTGCCTGCTATAATTGGGGCCGTAACACTTACTGTAACGTAGAGTAATACGCTGATTAATGCAAAAGTCATCACCTTAGAAATCTGGTATGTCATGCACCTGTATCGTTTGTGGAGTAAAGGGGGTATAGAGATAGTCTTCTAAAAGGGGATCCATATTGATTTCGATGATCTGTTTAATGAAGGCTTGATCGCCGATCTCTTCCTTTTTAAAAATAGGTGTTTCATAAAGAGGAGAGCCATACGTCGATATCGGTACAATTAAACCTTGATTGTCCCTTGTGTCTGTCGTGGCCTCTGTAGATAACCCTATACGTAAAGGATGCTGTTTTAGCTGATCTGGATCGAGTGCAACACGAACTGGAAGCCTTTGCACAATTTTAATCCAGTTGCCTGACAGATTTTGCGGTGGAAGCAAAGAAAAGGCATTACCAGCCCCGCCGGGAAGCCCTATAATGCGCCCATGGAATAGTACATCATCCCCATAGAGATCGACTGTCAGCTTGACTTGCTGGCCAAGTCGCATCCTTTTCATTTGAGTTTCTTTATAGTTTGCATTAACCCATATCTGATCAAGAGGAATCACGCTTAAAAGGGGGGTTCCCGACTCCACCCACATACCCACCTGAATCGTTCTTTGCGCTGCAAGACCCTCTACAGGAGAATAGATCTTGCAACGATATAACTTAACCCAAGCATCACGGACAGCATCAGCGGCTGCAAGAACGGAAGGATGCCCTGTAATGCTGACATTTTGGACTGCTGCAAGAGCCTTGTCGTAAAGAATTTCTGTCATCTGCAGAGAAAAGAAACTCGATCGCAATCCCGCTATGGCATGTTCAAAATCCTCTAAGGACACTCCTCCCTCGGCAATCACATTTTCTCTATGTTCATAGTCCTGCGCTGTTTTAATAAATTCCGCTTTCTTCATTTCTATCTCGGAGCGATAGGCAAATACAGCATGAATCATTTGACAAACTTCACGTACTATATTAGCAAGATGTTCTTTAGCTCTATCGAGTCCGATTTTCGCATCGGTCTCATCGAGTTCTATTAGAAGCTGCCCCTGCTTAACTAAAAAAGTATCGTCTGTATGGATTGCTGTTAAAAACCCAGAATGCAGTGGAGTGATATAGACCTGATTGCCTTCTACATAAGCATCATTTGTATACTCCCTATGCCGCCAGAGGATAAACCAGTACACAAAAGCTACGATAGACACAAGCAGGCATACGGATAAATACCAGATAAGCATTTTACGTTTTTTAGGATCCATCAGGTCGCTCCCTTGCAGCTTGAATAGGCAGATACTCCGATGTGTAGCCTCCTCCTAAAGATTTAATAAGTTTAATGGAGGCAACGTACTGGTTGTATAAAAGATTGATGTCCTCAAGCTCTTTCTCTATGAGCTGGATCCGTGAAGCATACACAGATAAAATATCATCCAGTCCCTTGCTATACCGCAGCTCGATCAGGCTATATAAGTCAGCTGCTTCTTTTACAATTTTTTCTTGTAATGCCTTTTGTTGATAAACGCTTTTAGCGTAGACAATAACATCTGCAACCTCTTTCGTACTTTGCAGAATCTGCTGGTTATACTGAAATACCGCCTCATCAAAAGCTGCTTTTTTTGCCCTTACATTCGCTCGAATAGCCCCTGCTGTAAAAATCGGTAGGTGGATCGCAGGTTTTAATGCAGCCGTTGAGCTAGCTTGGCGAAACAGCAGAGAGTAGGCCACACTTTCTAATCCAGCAAGACCTACCAAATTGACATTGGGATAAAAATCGGCTTTTGCAATTGCTACATCCTTTCCAAAGGCCTCAACACGCCAAATCTGTGCCATCAGATCGGGTCGCCTAGAAAGCAGGTCTAATGATAGCGTACTTGGCAAAGTAAGCTGTTCAGGTAATGCTATAATTTGTTCATCAAGCTCGACTATGTGATCAGGGCCTCTACCCACTAAAATGTTAAGCAGGTGTTTATCTACTTGTATTTCTTCTTCTATAGCCACTAGAATTTTTTCTGCTTCTTGGTAGTCTTGTCCGCCAACTAAAGGGATGAGCTTAGAATACAAAGCCTGCTCTTTTAAAAGAATTTGCAGGCCATAGATTTCATGACTGCAATCGGTAAGAGTTCGCAGCAACTTCTTTTTTTTAAGATTTGTTTTTAAAGCAAAATAGGCTTGAGCAACGGCTGTAGTCGTCATAAGTGCTACCTGGGCAGCCTCTGCTTCATCCGCTTTTGCCTGACCTAGAGCTGCACGAAACGCATTAAGATTTTTAGACCAGAAATCGAATTCATAGGTAAATGAAAGGGATAAGTCAATAAGGTTAGAGCCGATAGGGATTTTAGGGTTAAAGGCCCTACACAGGCCGTTATGACTTAAATATTGCCATGTTTCTGTGGCATCAAAAAAGAGTAAAGGGAAGAGTTGAGCCCTGACAACCTTGGCATTTTGACGAGCAAGCTCAACTTTTTTTTCTATGCTTTGCAGAGAGGGATTATTAGAGAGAGCTTCTTTGATAAAAACAGATAAATGAGAATCCTGGTAGATTTCCCACCATTCTTTTTCAGGCCATGCCCCTTCTTGAAAGTATCCACTTTCCACACCTTGCTGTGCTGTTTGAGCTATTGTCGGGAGCTGCAAAACATTTTGCGTGAGCTCCTGTTCTGTAAGAGATAAACAGGAGCTCAGCAATAGAAGGGGAAGATAGATTAATTCTTTTTTAAAAAAAGACATGCAACTAATTAATTAATATTCATTACCTCTTAGTAATTTATTTTTCTTAATTAATCAATACGATTCCTTTTATTTTTCATTCACTCCTAAGAGCTCCACTTCGAAAATAAGGGTGGTATTCGGACCGATCTCTGGACCATAGCCTTGCTCACCGTAGGCTAGGTAGGAGGGAACAAACAGCTGCCAATGATCGCCTACTTGCATCAGTTGGAGAGCCTCTGACCATCCAGCAATGAGTTTACCCAGAGGAAATTGTGCAGGAGCTCCGCGACTAATCGAGCTATCAAACTCTCTACCATCAATAAAGGTCCCTTTATAGTGAATCTTTACATCATCAAATAACGTGGGTTTTTTGCCAGACCCTGATTTCAAGACTTTATACTGCAGCCCACTAGGGAGAGCCATAACCCCGTCTTTTTGTTTATTGAGTAAGAGGAAAGAATCCCCTTGTTTTTTGTTATCTTGGGCAATTTGTGCAATATGTTGCCTTTGTTGCTGCTCCACCTGCTTCTTAAGAGCCATTAAAATACCACGAATTTCCTCTTGAGCAAGTTTAGGCATTTGACTTAGTAAGCCATCAGCAAACCCCTCTTGAAGTAAGCTTACATCCATATCAGCAAACTGCTGCTTTAAATTACGACCCGTTTCAAGGCCGATACAATAACTGACTTTTTCTTTTGTAGAATTCATATGAGACTCCTATTTTTCGTAATGGCCATTTGTATATAATCGATAGGTGTTTTAGCCTACAAGGATATTATTGTAGCTGTTAAAAAATTAGTGGATTTTCTAACGCATTAAGTAATAGTTAGATCAATTCTCTTCTCCATTATACCTTTACGTGGTAAAATCTTTGCTTATTTTTACCTTAAGATAGGAATCTTTTATGTCATGGACAGCCTCTTCAAATAGTTCCTTGCTCGACACTCTTACACTCCTTGCCCCCGATAGTTCGAAAAACACACTGCGGTCCTGGATTAGTCAGGGAAGAATTGAAGTGGAAGAAAGGATGATTAAAGACCCTAAATTCCTGGTGAAAAAAGGAGCTTCTATTACCTTAGGATTACGCAAGCAATTCATCAATTACGGCATAGAAGTCTTACATGAAGATAAATCTTTGATTGTAATCCACAAGCCAGAAGGTTTACTAAGCGTAAGTACGGATTACTCCCCTTTTAAAAATGTACACGGGTTTTTAAAAAGACGGTCTCCTGGCAGAACCGTCTATCCAGTGCACCGCCTAGACAGAGAAACGTCTGGTGTCATGATGTTTGCTTATACAGAAGAAGCTAACGACCACTTAAAAAAGCAATTTGAGATGCACTCTATCCAAAGGGAATATATCGCTATTATAGAAGGATCCCCTGCTGAATCGAAAGGGACATGGAGAAGTTTTCTCATTGAAGATGATCGGTATCATGTCAAAAGCACAAGTCTAGATAATGGTGGTAAAGAGGCCATTACCCACTATACTCTTATGCAGAAAACGAAATTTACATCGATGATTAAATTAAAGCTGGAAACAGGGAAAAAAAATCAAATTCGAGTCCACTGCTCAGAAGCTGGACATCCTGTTGTAGGCGATGAAAAATACGGCTCAAAATGCATTAAACCACCGAGAATGTATCTGCATGCTGCTCTTCTTGGATTTATCCATCCAGATACAGAGCAACCTCTACTGTTTGATCGGAAGCCCTCACCAGACTTCTTTGCTGGCATGAAAAAGAAAATTGCTTTCGATCCTTTACAACAGCTAGGGAAAGAATAAACTGGCTGGCTAGGAGAGAGCCTCTAGCGCCTGAAGCCTCTGACGGGTCAGTCTTATGGCTGCCTTGCTATATAGCATAAGTAATATACAAGACGACCTCCGTCACATAACCAGTGTCCATTAGGTTTTTTGTAACGAGTTCTTGAATAGCGCGATTGGGGTCTTCCAGGCATATAAGACTATCCCCTTGTTATAAGGAGCCATTACGGACTATTTAGATCCTGACTTTGATGAGAAAACTCAAAAGCGTTTTCTCATCAAAGTCAGGATCTAACTCGAGTGTGATATTTTTCCAGCTTAGCTTTATCCCTTGGGAGGTAGGCTTTAATTCGATAAATTTTTTCTGATTCTGATTTTTTAGTGTACTTAGATGATATCGAAATGTGGAAT
>CAMDPQ010000015.1 GCA_945905275.1 Chlamydia trachomatis | reverse complement strand
CAATGATTGCTTTGCGCGATCAATTAAAGATTCTTGGCCATAAGATTACATTTAATGATCTGGTGATAAGAGCTATCGCTCTTGCATTAAAAGAGCATCCAGAAATGAATAGTGGTTACAACTCTGTGAGCTCATCGATTATCCGTTTTAAAACCATTGATATTGCGGTCGCAGTAAGTATTCCATCTGGTTTAATTACTCCCATCCTTCGTCATGCTGACTATAAATCGATTGGTCAGATCTCTGCAGAGGTAAAGCTCCTTGCTCAGAAAGCGAAGGAGGGTAAACTTCTAAGAGAAGAGTATGTCGGCGGGTCTTTTACTCTCTCTAATCTAGGGATGTTTGGTGTTTCTGGTTTTATTGGGGTAATCAATCCTCCTCAAGCAGGTATTTTATGTATCGGTGGGATTGAAGATAAACCTATGATTAAAAATGGGCTGGTGGTTCCCGGTAAATCTATGACCATTACGCTATCTGCTGACCATCGTGTTGTCGATGGGGCCGATGGGGCAAAATTTATTAAGACAGTGCAAAAGTATCTAGAAAATCCAGCGGCGCTTGTGATTTAATGTCTTAGGTGCATGGCGGATAAGGAAGTGTATTTCTTTTTCCGCCTTTCTATAACCATCCCTTTTTTCTAAAAAAGAGATAGCAGTAAATACAGAAAATAATTGTCAGTGACCATAAGATGCCGAACATATGATCAAAGTCGGCGAAAGGGAGTTTTACGTTCATCCCGTAAAAACTAGCAATAATCGTTGGAATACTAAAAATAATAGTAAGAGCGGTTAGGAATTTAATGGTTTTATTTAGATTAATAGTAAAAATAATCTGGTAAGATTCTCTTAAGCTTCTGATCGTTTTATTAACGATAGAGCAAAGATCTTCGGATTGTTTAATTGCATTAAGGACATCATCGATATGTTCCTGATCTTTTTCATGCATCCCTATAAACTTACCTGTTAATATTGATTCTAAGACGCTGCGCAGAGGGACCAGTGATGAGTGATATTGATTAATCACCTCTTCATGATGGGTCAGGGTAAGGATGTCTTCGCTATCTACCCGGGCCATTTCTTTTTGTTGTGTAAGGACATTATGTCGGACTCTTCGGATCTGTAGGGTAAATTCTTGAGTAATCCTCATGAGGAGTTGGACTAAGGCCTTTAAGCTATGGAAGTCTGGGATTTTATTTTTTTTTGTGAGAAAATTTTTTGCAAAGGTTGTATCGCTTGGACTAATGGTAATGAAGTAGTGTGGCGTAATGACAATTGTTAGTGACATTGTATACAGACCTGAGTCCACTTCAATTGGATGTCTTAGGTAGAGAATGATGGACCCATTGATTTTTTCAATCCTTGGGATTTCATAGCGATCTAGAGCATCTTGTAGAGTGATGAACTCAATCCCTGTGATCTCACAGATTTTATGTAGGTCACCGGCAAGAGCGCTTTCTACGTGAATCCAGCAACCGTGTATAGGTGCGTCAATATAGGAGAATTCTACGTCTTTACTTTCCTTGTAGTAGTACGAGATCATACCACCCCTTTCTTACCTTAAGATTACCCTAGGGTAAGGCTTTATTTTATGCAAGGGGGAGAACTGTACTTTTTTCTAATATATGAAGACGTTTTTCTAGTTCTTCTATTTTTTTAACATACTCTGCAATTTTACGCAGATGGACTTGCTGTCTGTTAAAATCGGCTAAAGGCATCACAGGAACGCCTGCGTATTTGCCAGGTATTTTCATTGACTTACTCACACCACCTTTCGAGGCAATCATGATGCCAGATCCTATTTCTATATGTCCTACGATACCTGATTGCCCCCCAATGACTACATTACGTCCTGTTTTGGTAGATCCTGCAATCCCTGTTTGAGAAACGATGAGATTGCTTGGTCCTAGTTCTACATTATGTGCAATTTGGACAAGATTATCGATTTTAGTATTTTCTTGGATCTTTGTGGCTTTAAACCGTGCTCGGTCGATTGTAGTCAGTGATCCGATTTCTACATCATCGTCAATAATCACATTGCCTAGTTGATCTAGTTTGCTATGCCATCCCTTAGAGCTAGTAGTAAAACCAAACCCACATGAGCCAAGAATCGCTCCTGGCTGTAAAATCACCCGATTGCCGATCACCGTTTTTTCTCTAATAACTGCATGAGAATGGATTAAGCAATCTTCACCTATATGAACCCCAGAGCCAATAGATACATGGGACATGATTCTTGTGCGAGGGCCAATGATACATCCCTGATCAATCACTACGTAAGGTCCAATATCAACCCCATGACTGATTATAGAGGAGGGATGGATAACGGCTGTAGAATGGATCCCTTGAAACCCACTATAGTTATACGGTGTAATGAGGAACAATTCAACGATCTTTTGAAAGGTTCGAGAGGGGTTATCAGAAATTAAGTAATTTTTCCCCTCTATTTTAGGGGTGATGGGGTCTATACAGATAATCCCTGCTTGAGAATGGTCAATTAATTCCCTGTACTTTGAATTAGCTAGAAAAGAGACATCCTTGGCACCAGCAAGCTCTAAGGTATCGACACCAGAGACTAAATAAGTGCTATCACCGCAGCTTGTGCTTTTGGTGATAGATGCCAGCGCTTGCAGTGTATACTGTTTACCAGCTGCGCTGACCATTTATTTTGCCTCAGGTCCTTTCATATCTGCAGGATGACTGGTTGGAAGGGCTTTCTTTTTTTTGCTTTCTAGCTCAAAGGTTTTATCCATTTCAGCAATAACAAGGTTTGTAATATCTGTAGCTGGGTTATAGAAAAAGCAGGCTTCCTTATTTACAACCATACTAAGTTTTTTATCTTTAGCTACTTTTTCAGAAGCTGTTTGAATCGTGGTGCTGACAGCTTGCACGATTTTCATGTTCGCTTGGTTCAGCACTTGGTAATATTGGTTTTGGTATCTACCTAGTTCATCATTTAAAGAACGGATTTTATTTTTTAGTTCTTCTTCTGCTTCAGGAGATAGACCGTCCATATAATCAGCATCATTAAATTTGGCAGCCAGTTCATTGATCTGTTTTTCTGTCCCTTCTAGATGAGTAGTCATCTGTGTTTTCAGATTTTCAAAAGAGGATTGTTCTTCTTTGCCAATTTTAGAATCGGAAATACAATGAGCAAAGTTTACAATACCAAAGCTGCTATTATCAGCAAAAGCCGGTGAAATTAATAAAAGTCCTAAGGCAGATATTGACGCTTTAAAAAAATGATAATTCATGTTGATTTCTCCTTTGGGTTAAAATTGTCCGCCTAGGGAGAAGAAGAACTTGCGCACTTCACTCCTTGAGTCGGGATTTACCGGAAAACCCATCCCTAGTACAATAGGTATCCGGTTCATAAGTTGTAGCCTGGTTCCAAATCCATAGCTTAGACGGAATTCTTCTAGGCTAAATTTATGAGTCGAGATCGATCCAGCATCTGCAAACAAGAACACATCCATCGGACGAAAAACTTCGTGTAGATATTCAAAAGAAATGAGGCCAGAAGAAATGCCTCCCGTGGGATTCCCGTTTTTTAGGTGTTCACCAAGATCAAAAGCTTTATATCCACGGACTGTGTTTTCTCCTCCCATAAAAAACCTTTCGCTCAGAGGAATACTCTCGTAACCGTGGGATTCGAATATAGGCTGGATACATCGAAAGTCAAAGCGGTATTTCATGATCCCATTTTGCCATAAAGGAGTGTAGTATGAGTTGAGATATCCGTAGCGTAAAAAATTAATGTTGCCGAAGATGCCTGCAAATTCAGCTTCGACCATCGATCTGAATCCTCGATGTGGCTTAAATGCGTTATCGGTAGAATCGAAAGAGACATTGGCAGAAAGAGCGGTTAAGAAACCTTCTTTCCCTAGTTTCTCTTCGTCTTGAGGCGAGGCGTCATGGATATTGGAGATGTTGTCTTTGAGACGGTATTTCGTTCCAAAAGACCAGAAGGGGGCGAAAGGATAAGAAGCATTTACTGATCCGCCGTAGGTCTTAATATTGTAATCTTTAGACTGGAGGCTACTATCTGTAAAATTCACATCAAATCCAGCTCTCCATAGAGTGTCACGTAGGTAGGGAGTCATCCAAGCTGCAGTATAAGAAGTTTGTTTGGCTCCAATACTTACTTTAGCATGAGCATATTCTCCGCCACCACGTACAGCAGATAGCCCTTTGCTAAATAGTTGACCGATACCTGTATAGTTGAAGTTTGTTTCTGTTAAATCGAGGCCTCCAAATAAGCTGTCTGCAGAGCTTAATCCAAAAAAGAGGCTGATATTGCCTGTAGTTGTCTCGTCTACTTCGATATAGACATCTCGGTAGTTTTCCCCAAGAAGTTGATCATCCTGAGTTCTAACGGAATAGACATTGACATTTTTAAAGTATCCAATATTTTGCAAGCGTCTTTCGGTAGCTTTAAGTCGGGCTGAATCAAAGGTCTCTCCAGGAATAAGTAGGGATTCCCGTAAAATCACGTGACTTTCAGTTTGCGCATTTCCAAGGATATGAATAAGGCCAATTTTATATTGTTCTCCTTCCTCAATCCGAAATTCGACATTATAGATTGGTGCAGAGGCGACAAGCTTGGTATCGTACTGTACGCTTGTTTCGATATATCCTTTTCTCCCGTACAGGTCTTTGATGTTTTGGGATGTCTGTCTTAGGTCTTCAGGGGAGTAGACTTCTTTAGGGCGTGCTTTAAAAATGGATTCTATTTCATCATCTGTAAAGAGATTATTGCCATGGAACGTGATTTTACCGAAGTGATAAATGGGTCCTCGATCTGCTGTGATATCAATTAGAATCTTGCCTTCGGTGGGAGCCTCTTTTACTCTGATAGTGACCTTGGCATCGGCATAGCCTTTATTCTGTAAGAAGTTAATGACAGTAAGCTGGTCTTGTTCTAAAGCTTCTTCGTGGTATGATCCTTCTCCTGTAATCCAGCTCGTAAATAGATTGTATTTTTTAGTATAAATCATTGCGAGCAGTTCTGAGCTCTCTTCGCTTGTAAATCCGTTAAACAGAATATCGTCAATTTTCCCAGACCTACCTTCTTTGACTTGGACTAAAATATCGATTTCATTTGTTTTTTTGTCAGAGGTAATTTTGTACTGGAGCTGGGATTCGAAGTAGCCTTTTTTAATATAGAATTCTTTGACCTTATTAAATGCTTTATTAAAGGCTTGTCGATCAAAGGTGGATCCCGGTTTTAACCCTAACTCTTTTTGTAGTGTTTTGGTTTTAATGTGATCATTGCCTTCCCATTGCATCATCCGTATCGAAGGTCTTGGCCAAATTTTTAGTGTGATGTAGATCTGACCATCGATGTTTTCTATCGTAGGATCGATCCGATCATAGTCTAAAGATAAAGTTTTTAGATCTTCATCAAATATAGTTTGGGAAAAGGGTTCACCAGCCTGTGTCTTGAGTTTGCTAAGGATTGCTTTAGCGTCAAATGTGCTGTTGGGGGGGAGGTTTTCTGGGGTGACTTCAATTTTTCCAACAGGGGTGTTTTCAAAAGCTTCAGAAGGGGTTGCGGACCAGGAATGGAGGTAAGGAGTTGATGTAAACAGTATAATAGAAGTCAGTAAGGTAAAACGATTATTCATGAGCCTGTTCAAATTTATTTTTTGGTTGTTAGTATTTAACAGTATATAACGTTAGATCGAGAATAACTCTAACGAATCTAAGCCTTTGTTTTTGAAGAAGTGATGATATAGAATCAAAAGGAATTTATGCAACATGAGAAAACATACAAGGAGTATGGATTACAATCCTTACGGACAGAGGAAGGAAAACTCCAAAAGATTTTTTCTAATCGCGAGGTGCTGAGGAATCTATAGTCGAATGGGATTCTCGAGCGTTATATATATAGGGTGTTCTTGGGCCTATTCTCTCCTGCCAGATTGTCTAAATATGGGGGTCTTGGAATAAGAGATCAGCAAATAATGAGTCTCTTGCTTTTCCCAGTGGCAAGGGGGGTAAAAACATAAAAGATTTTGCCAACAGATCTCTTGGGGATTTATTAGGCCGTCTATTTCCCATTGGGCTATTCATTTCAAGCTTTTTAGGCATATATTCCATCACCTTAAATTGGTTTGCAGGATCCCCTTAACTTTACTTTTGCATCTGCCATTGTAAACGGCCAGTTCGCTATTATTCCTCCTTATTCCTTATTCTTAGTAGACTCTCCATTACCTTTTACAGTATACAACGGACATCTTTGATTTCTGGTCAGATGATGGTAGCCTTTAGGTATGTGCCTCCTTCTTGAGGTTTCTTTTGGTTGAAAAAGAACATAGAGGTTGCAGTCATTGCTAACCGCTGTACAGTGTAATTTAATTGTAGCGATTCACTGTTGAATGGGTCGATTTAGGAAGTGGGGAGCATACTCTCAAAAGTATGAAACCTCAGAAAAGAACTTACAGTCGGTAACTGAAAGAAAATATTGCAGAGGACAGCTACTCTGATAATCACCGCCAAATGAAAAGACTAGAAAAAATCGGAGCCTTATGAAAGCTGTTATCTATCACGGGCCGGGGAAAGTGGCCCTGGCAGAGAAGCCGAAGCCTAAAATTGAAAAAAGTACAGATTGCCTAATAAAAATCATCAAAACCACGATTTGCGGCACCGATCTCCATATTCGCAAGGGCGATGTTCTGACTGTTGATATCGGTCGTACGCTAGGGCATGAAGGTGTTGGGGTTGTGGAGGAAGTGGGTAATGCGGTTTTGAATTTTAAACTAGGCGATAAGGTTCTTATTTCCTGCATAACTTCTTGCGGCAGGTGTTCGCGGTGTAGAAGTAAGATGTATTCCCATTGTGAATCAGGGGGATGGATGCTTGGGAATCTCATCGATGGAACGCAGGCTGAGTATGTTCGGATTCCTTTTGCTGACAATAGCCTGCACCTGCTGCCCCAAGGAGTAGATGAAGAGTCTCTGGTAATGCTTAGCGATATCTTTCCTACAGGTTATGAAGCTGGGGTGTTAAAAGGGCAGATTAAGCTTGGCGATACGGTTGCCATCATAGGAGCTGGTCCTGTGGGCCTCGCCACTTTACTTTCCGCTCAATTCTGTTCACCTTCTCAGATTATTGTTGTTGATATCGATGACTACAGGCTGGGGGTGGCTAAAAAACTGGGAGCGACAATCACCATTAATGACTTGGATAATCGAGCTGTAGAAAAAATCATGCATTACACCAACCAAAAAGGTGTCGATGTTTCCATCGAAGCCGTTGGCACTCCTGAAACTTTCGATACCTGTCAACTGATTCTTGCTCCTGGTGGATTCCTTGCTAATATAGGCATTCACGGAAAAAGTGTGAATCTTCGTCTTGAGAATCTTTGGCATCAAAACATTACATTAACAACAGCTGTAGTCGACACCTTTACTATTCCTACTCTTTTAAAAATCGTCGAATCGGGAAAACTGCAACCAAGTCAACTCATTACACATCATTTTTCTCTAAACGAAGCCATGAAAGCCTACGATATCTTTCAAAATGCCTCTAAATATCAAGCTCTAAAAGTCATTCTACAGCCTTGAAAAAGGGTTTATTTTCCTGGGTGATTATGAGGGTAGTTTACCTAAAAAGAGATACCTATACTGACGCTAGGGGGGTAATAGAGGTCTATACTATTAGGGAGAATGTACGAGCGCCTAGATACACCGCTGTATACGGGATCCGTACCTACGGTGGTGTGAGAAGACGGGACTGAATCACCCTCTGCTACTCGATATATTTTCTTGTACGTGGATTCGTATGAACTCTGCTTCTAGAATAGATTTTAGCTTTAGAACATATTGACAGGTTTCATTGCATGTTTAACCTCGTGCGTTGCAAAGCAAAGAGCTGTGGGGTTGTTAGCTACTGCCACCCTTACTATATCGATATCGTCCCTTAACCTTGGAGATGCCCATTCAAGAGCTCTGCCGTAGTTAGCCGTCGCTGCAAGTACTACCTCTTTATCGTCCTTTAAGGTATCAGAGGCGTGAAGGAGTGTTCCTCCATCTTTAGATACAGCCGCCAGAACGACTTCTTTATTGTTTCGCAGGTCCTGATGTGCAAGACCAAGTGTCCATGGGGAATGGGTGACTGCTGCCTTTACTACTTCGATGTTCTTTTCTAATTCTGGATCTGCAAACTGCAATGCCTGGCCATTTTGAGTTACTGCTGCAAGTACTACATCTTTATCTTTCTTTAAGGCATTACAGGCGAATTCCAGAGCGTTGCCATCCTGAGTCACGGCTCTACCGACAATCTGTCTATTCGCTTTGAATAGGTCACTAGCGAATGCAAGCGCTAATCCATCCCTAGCTACAGCTGCAAGAACCACATTTACATTCTGCTGTAGAATGGGATCTAGACCATTTAGACCAAAAGGACTTATGGAAAAATAGACGGAAGGAAATTTTGTTATGGAAAAATGAAGAATTGTTCTGACAAAAGAAGAGATTCTAGAGGGCTGTGAAATCACATTTAGGATGTGGTTATTCGGTGTTTTGCTCCCGCTATCAGAATCTAAGACGGTTATCGCTATATGTGGATTGCGATCAGGCGGTATACTTCCTGTGTCGATGCTGTTCATTATTCTAACCTGTGACTTATCAAGATTTTCTAATTAGTAATATATTCGTTTGTTGACTTTATTTTATCGAATTCTTATTAAGGGATTATTAAGTTTTTAAGGTAAAAATAAACTTGCCACTTTAAAAAGTGGGTCTGTTTGATGGATAGCTGATTTTTTCTGTTTGTAGTTAGTAGCGTGCTTTTTCTATAAATAACTTAATATGTAGTGTTTATGTATAAAAATAGGTGTAGTATTTTATACTTTTATAGCGCAAGTGGTACTGATCATATGGGGATGTGTCGGAATGCTTATTCCTTACAAAAGGTGATTCTTTCGAAGAATTGGGGCCACAATTATTGACTCTTTTTCATCATGCCTACCGTACCAACCGATGCTTGCCTTATTGAGGTCTGTCTTTTCCATCATCCATGCAATACGGAAGCGCGGGTACAGCCTAAGGCTCCTTTTTTCGTTTACGATCGTAGATTGTTCTATAAGCCCTATAGAACTTGTTTTGCCTAGGCCCTTAATTCTTCGGACGAGCCCAAAAGGTTATCCGGGTTTTTAGAAATCTTGTCTTCCAAGAAGAGCTTTAGCGAGAGTGCCTCCATCTACGTAATCGAGCGAGCTTCCCATGGGCATACCCATAGCAGGTCGGGATACCTTGCCTCCCCAGCGATTAATCTGCTCTTTTAAGTAGAGTGCCGTTGCATCTCCTTCAAGGGTGGAGTCGAGGGCTAAAATTACATCTTGAATGTTATCTGTAATCATTCGTTCTTTAATCTGATCGATCTGTAGATCTTTCGGAGTTCTGCCGTCCAGCGGAGATAGTAAACCGCCTAAGACGTGATAGAGACCTTTATAAACCCCAGTTTCTTCAATGGGATAGACATCTTTAGCTGATGAAATAATGCAGAGTGTGTGCGTCTGTCTTGTCCCCTTGTCGCAAAACGTGCATTGCAGGTTCTCGATTAAACATCCGCAGCGTTTGCAGGATTGTATTTTTTCTTTCAGAGAAAGCAGTAGCTCCCCAAGCGCCGTAAGAGAGGTTTGATTCCAATTTAATGCCTGGAAAGCATAGCGCTCAGCAGTTTTTGTCCCCACTCCAGGAAATTTTTTAAAAAAAGAAATAAGTGTGTTCAATGTTTGAGGGTATTTAGCCACGCGATATCCTCTGCTGTTATAGGGGTTTAATTAGGTTAATCTACCGTATTATTGAAAAAATAAAAAGAGAGGAATTCTTGATAAAGTTAAATCTTTAATTATGATGAAGAACGGAGTAAAAATTCCCCTTTTGTTTTTTCAATACATGGGGTAAAATTGACGGAGTTAATCTGTTAAATTTTAGTTTAAGGAAACTCCCATGTCTTTAAAAGCTAGGATCATTGGAACCGGTTCCTATGTCCCGCATCGCGTGCTTACTAATCAAGATTTAGAGAAATTGGTAGAGACATCGGATGAGTGGATCATTACAAGAACGGGAATGAAAGAGCGGCGTATTGCGGATAAAGACGAATTTACCTCTGATATGGGATATCAGGCGGCCTGCCGTGCATTGGAAAAATCCGGGATATCCGCTGATGGGATCGATTTAATTTTGGTAGCGACCCTTACGCCTGATTATGCCTTTCCAAGTACAGCTTGTCTTTTGCAGTCCAAGTTAAAAGCCACTAAGGCAGCAGCCGTGGATATCCAAGCTGCATGCACAGGATACATTTACGGCTTGGCAATGGCTAAAGCCTTTGTTGAATCAGGGATCTACAGGCATGTTCTAGTTGTTGCATCAGAAAAGCTATCCTCTATTGTTAATTATAAAGACCGTAACACCTGCGTTTTATTTGGAGATGGTGCGGCAGCCTGTGTTGTGAGTAGCGACCAGTCCAAGCCAGGGCTTGCGATTAGAGAGGTTTGCCTGGGTTCTGATGGAGATCAATCACATCTGCTTGTTTTGCCAGCGGGTGGCTCGAGAATGCCGGCATCTCAAGAGACTGTTGCAGCGGACCTACACTTTCTTAAAATGGATGGAAAAGATGTCTTTAAACATGCTGTACGTCGGATGGAAGCTTCTTGTAAAGAGTGTTTAGATAAAGTAGGGCTTACGGAAAAAGAGGTTAGCTGGCTTGTTCCTCATCAAGCCAATGTTCGTATTATAGAAGCAATAGCTAAGAGATTTGATGTGCCAATGGAGCGAGTATTTATGACGATTGAAAAATATGGTAACACCTCAGCTTCCTCTATAGGCATTGCTCTCGATGAGTTATTGCAACAGAAAGAGATCTCTTTTGGTGAACATTTTCTTCTTACAGCATTTGGGGCTGGCCTTACATGGGGTTCTTCAATACTTACCAAGGAAGCAGGAGCATGAGCAAACAGATTGGAGTGTTATTTCCAGGGCAGGGGTCTCAGTATGTGGGTATGGGAAAAGATTTTTATGCTACTTACCAGGCCGCAAAAGACATATTTGATCGTGCCGATCGTGTTTTAGGCTATAAGTTTTCCGATCTTATTTTTGCAGGGTCAAAAGAAGAGCTCACCCTTACAAAAAATAGCCAGCTGGCTATTTTTATTGTCAGTTACGCTATTTATAGAGTCTGCGAGCAAGAAATCCCTTGGATGAAGCCTGTTGTCTGTGCCGGATTGAGTCTTGGCGAGTATACAGCTCTTACCGCATCTCAGAAAATCACTTTTGAAGATTGTTTGCTTCTTGTCCAGCATCGTGCACAATTTATGAACGATGCTTGCGTTTCCCATCCGGGTTCTATGTCTGTAGTCCTTGGTATGGATGAAAAAACGTTAGTGGCCGCTTTATCTGTATTAAACCGATTGGATATAGGTGTTGCCAACCTTAACTGTCCTGGTCAAATCGTGATTGCAGGGACCGTTCAAGGTCTTGAAATAGCAGCAGAATATCTGAAATCTCAGGGGGCACGCCGCATCCTCCCTTTAGATGTATCGGGCGCTTTTCATAGCTCTCTTATGAAAGAAGCACAAGATCGATTAGCCCCTTATTTACATAAGGTTCATTTAATGGAGAGTTCCGTAGATCTCGTGATGAATGCCATCGGCGAATATGTAACCGATGTATCGGTAATCCGGGAGCAGCTCGTAGAGCAGGTGATCCGTCCTGTCAGATGGGAGAAGGGGATTCATTCTATGATCGATCATGGGGTTGAGCTGTTTATCGAAATGGGTTGCGGAAAAGCTCTATCTGGGATGAATAAACGGATTGGAGTGGAAGTCCCCACGCTGAGTATTGAGAAAATAGAAGATTTACAAGCTTTACTTAAGGAATGCGCAACATGCAGCTGCTAAGAGAGAAAAAAGCGATTATTACCGGCGGTACGGCAGGCATTGGTAAAGAAATAGCTCTAAGTTTTGCTAAACAGGGGGCTCATGTAGCCATTTTCGGTACGAGTTCAGAGCGTGCAGCTGAAGTTCTTAAAGAGTTAGAGACGCTCCGTTTGTTTCCAGAACAACAATTTAGAGCAGATATTATCGACGTGTCAAGTAAAAGCTCCGTCGATCATGTGATGCAGCAGATTCTCGGGGTGTGGGGTAATGTCGATATTTTAGTCAATAATGCTGGGATTACCCGTGATGGTCTTTTAATGAAGATGTCAGAGAAAGATTGGGATGATGTTATCGATACTAATCTAAAATCGGTGTATAATCTTTGCCAGTCCCTGGTCAGGTCAATGCTAAAAGCTCGTAGCGGGAAAATCATTAATATATCCTCTGTTGTCGGCTTGACAGGAAATGCAGGTCAGGTAAATTATACTGCCTCGAAATCAGGTGTCATTGGGTTTACTAAAGCCCTAGCCCAAGAGCTTGCAACTAGAGGTATTTGTGTGAATTGTATTGCTCCTGGCTTTATTCAAACCAAGATGACGGATGTCCTTACCGAATCACAAAAAGAAGCTATTGTGAAGAAAATCCCCATGGGGAGATTAGGGTCTACCGAAGATATTGCTAATGCAGCGATTTTTTTAGCCAGCCCACTATCTGATTATATCACAGGTCAAGTCTTGACTGTTGATGGTGGAATGGTAATGTAATTTTTATTTGTATAACGTAGAGGGAAATAGATATGTCCATTGAAAAAGAAGTGATAGATATTGTTGTAGAGCAGCTCGGTGTAGACGAGGCTGATGTCTCTGCATCTAAATCATTCGTTGAAGATCTGAATGCAGATTCACTTGATCTTACAGAGCTTATCATGACGTTTGAAGAGCGTTTTGGTTTTGAGATTTCAGAAGAAGAAGCTGAAAAGCTTAGAACTGTAGGCGATGTCATCGCGTACATCACCAAGAAACAAGGGTAATCTCTCCTGTTTTAATATGATTGCGGCAGTAGTTTTTGCTTACTGCCGCTGATCTTCAAGTTCATTCCTCTTAAAAAATATACCACAAATGATTTCACAGACTCTTTAGTTTATGGATCCTTTTCTATGACGATGGATTACTTGTTTTGATTTCCACCCAGGTGTCATGCAAGATCTGTTGAGGTACGATTTCTTCTATAAAATGAAACTGATTAAATGCTTCACTGGAAGATTCAATCAGTTCACGTGCTCTGGGGTCAATGTCAATGTCTGTTAACGCTTGAAGGGTAGAGGGAAAAAATCCGAATGTTTCAAAATGCGTCTTTACCGACTCGTGCTGAAATAAGTAGTTAATAAACTGATAAGTATACTCCTGTTTTTCTGTTCTTGCAGGAATAGCGAGATTTTCAATACAGATAAAAGACCCTTCTTTCGGTGTAATAAAGGAAACGAAAGGGAACTGACGCATTGTTTTCCATATATATGAGCTGGAGGCTACAACAACCGGGCAATTTCTTGTAGAGAGGAAATAATCTCCTCTGAAGTTGGCATAGGCTTCGACCCACTGTTTTTGTTGGATAAGGAGCTCTTTTACGTTTTCTATCTCGAGAGCAGAGAGAGGTTTTGTATCATGGAATAGGTAGAAACTGGCAAAGAGCATCGCTTCAATAGGATCATTGGTCATAGCGATTCGATAATCAATCTGCTTTTCATCAAAGATGAGCTTCCAGCTCCGATCTAGAGGGCGGTCAGAGAAGAATTCCTTGTCGATTCCGAATCCAAAGACTTCCCATTCTAAAGGAATAGAGTAGGTATTTTGTGGATCAAAATGATGGCCTAGTAGGTTAGGATTAATTTCATTCCAAAAGTTGAGCTTTTCTTTATTGATCGGGTGAAGTAATTGATCTTGGATCAGGATTTTCACTGCGTAATCGGATGGAATAATCAGATCGTAGCCTTTTCCTTTCGTGGCCTTCATTTTAACAATGAGCTCTTCATTCGAAGCATAGTAGCTCATGCGTACTTTAATCCCTGTCTCTTTTTCGAATTGTGATACAATGGAGGGTTCTAGGATGTCTCCCCAAGCAAAGACGTTAATGGTTTTATTTCCTCGGCTTGCGAAAGGAGTTTGGAGATATAGGCAGGTAGTAATAAAGGCAATCCAGCCTCCAATGACAAAAGATCGAATGAATATTTTTTGCATTATAAGATCCTTACTCGCGTCTTAAGAGAGAAAAAAAGAAGAGCCAATAATGTGCTTAGGGCAAGTAGGACTGTCGATAGTGCATTCACTACTGGTGATACGCCGGAGCGTAACATCGACATAATATAAAGAGATAGTGTTTGAGATGAGCTGCCTGCACAGAAATAGGCGAGTATAAAATCATCAAAGGAAATAATAAACACAAGCAGTCCTGTGGAAATTAAAGTTGGTCTAAGCAGGGCAAGGGTGATTTTAAAAAAGGTCTGGAGCGGGGATGCCCCAAGGATTAAAGAGGCTTCAGTTAGTTTAGGATCAAGTTCGAGAAATCGGGCGTAGACAATAGGTATTACAAATCCAAGGCCTAGGAGTGTATGGGCAAGAATCAAGGTCGTAAGCCCTAAAGGGATGTTTATCAGAGTAAAAAATCCAAGAAGACTGACTGCAAGAACCGTTTCCGGAATAACTACATTACCGTAGAAGAGAGAGAGAAACTTTCCAATTCTTCCACCTTGTACCGCATAAAAAATCAAAAAAATACCTAGTAAGGTAGAAATTAGGGTCGAAGAGGCAGCAACGATCATCGAATTCAGAAAGGATTGCCATAGATAGGCGGAATGAAATAACTCCTTATACCACTTCAGGGAAAATTGTTTCCATGGGGCTGGAAAACTTTCAGAGTTAAAGGAAAATATAAGCAATACAATAATAGGTACATAGAGAAATAGGTAGGTCATTACTAAAAAAGAACGGAATAGGAGCTGCTGAAGGTTAGATTGAGTGTTCATTTCTTTTTTTTGGCAGTATAATTTTATTAAGTAATTGGTAGATTGCAGCGGCACTGATGAGAAGACATAGGCAAGCAACGACTGTGAAGGCAGCGCCGAGTGATCCGGTTTGGTCTCCTAGAATATAATGGGAGACAACGCTGCCCACAAACATATATTTATCTCCTCCCATCAGTTCTGGTATCGCAAATTCTCCGAATGCAGGGATGTAGACTAGAAAGAAACCTGCTCTGATCCCACCGATCGTTAGGGGGAGCATAATCCTACGGAAGGTTTGAAACCAGCTGGCTCCAAGGTCCAGTGATGCTTCAATGAGTTTGTACTCGAATCTTTCTAAAGAGGAGTAGATCGGCAAAACCATAAAAGGAAGATAATAGTATACCATCATGACCATCACTGAGAATGTGGAATTTAAAAAATGGATAGGTTGCTCAATCATCCCTATTTTTAGCAGAATGGAATTGATAAGCCCTTCCCTTTCCAATACAAAAAACCATGCGTATACATGCAGTAAAAAATTAGTCCAAAAAGGAATAATCAAAAGAAATAGAAGAAGGTTTTTATGCTTTTTACCTTGAATCGCCATGAAATAGGCCAGTGGATAGGAGACCAGCAGGCAGATGCTTGCCGTACCCAATCCCAGTAAAATAGAGGAGAAGATCACTTTCATATAGGTAGGAGATAGAAACAAACGAATTTTATCGAATGTGAGCCCTTGAAGCTGTCCCCATTCAGATAGATTTACGAAGCTTGTAAGGACGATAAGTAATAGAGGAACGTAAAAAAATAAAAGCTGTAATAAGATAGCAGGTACTCCAAAGATAAACGGGATCTCAGAGAGTAATCGTTTGCCAAAGAGCTTGCTTTTCATTTTTCTAGTAGGACCACATTTTCTTTTTGCCAATATAGAAAGACTTCGTTGTCATAGTCGATGACTTGTTGTGGGAAGTGTTCTTCATTTTGTTCAAACACCTGTAAACGGTCCCCATTTTTTAAGACCACATTATACTGGGTGGACCGTCCATGGTATACAATGGATTGGACAGTAGCTTTTAGTGAGTTCGAAAAGTTAGGAACTTCCTTTTTAGAGATGAAGATTTTTTCAGGTCGCATACTCATAAGAATATCACAGCCCTCACTCATCCATTGTTTGTGTTGAGGAATCGATAGTTTGAATTGTCCAAGTGAAGGAATGTCTATGGTGGGATCTTCTGATAGGTTGGTTAATATCCCTTTTAGAATATTGGTAGTTCCTACGAATTTTGCGACAAAGGAAGAAATAGGGAATTCATAGATTTCTTTGGGAGTCCCGATTTGTTCGATTTGCCCTTTTGTATTCATAATCGCCATTTGATCTGCGACTGTCAGTGCCTCGAACTGATCATGGGTGACATAGATGAAGGTGGTTTTGAGTTTGTCTTGTAATTCTATGAGCTCGATTAGCATTTTTTCTCGGAGCTTAAAATCTAAGGCGGCAAGAGGCTCATCAAGCAGTAGGACTTTAGGCTCATTGATAATAGCTCTTGCTAGAGCCACACGTTGCTGCTGCCCTCCAGAGAGCTGAGATGGGTATTTAAAGACGTGACTGTCTAAATGAAAGGCTTCGAGTATTTTACACACTCGTTGCTCGATTTCTGCCTTAGGAATCTTTTTTAATTTAAGCGAGTAGGCGACATTATCAAAGACGTTAAGATGAGGGAATAAAGCGTAGTTTTGAAATACAATGTTTACGGGTCTTTCATGAATGGGAAGATGGGTGATATCTTCACTGGATAAAAAGATTTTGCCACTATCGGCTTTTTCAAGGCCTGCAATCAACCGAAGCAGAGTCGTTTTGCCACATCCACTAGGACCCAGTAGCGCAAAAAATCGACCTGCGGGTATTTCAAGTGATAGCTCAGGGATGATTTGCCCATCATTCATCGATTTTGAGAGTTTTTCTAAGCGGATGCTATTCATTTCTAAGGGTCTTTTCCTTTTGCAGATGTCCTTGCCTGATCAATTAGTAAATTGTACCCCCTGAGGGATTTTATACCAGAAAATTCCCCCGGTGATCCGTATTTTATTGTATGTTGATTCTGGGAGATCGTGTTTTGGTTTTTGTTATGAGTATTTGGGAAGAAATGTTTGAGGGTTTGTTGGTAAAATGTATCTGCACACTCAGACGGATCTCATATGCCAACTGAAGTAAGTTCTCTCTCTAATCCTATAAAATAGTTATTACTCTTTAAATTCACATTGGTAAGACAATCTAAAGCTACATAAATAGTAAACCTCGGGAGGGCAATTGCTCCGAGTGATACTACTGCAAGAATGCAAAAAAAAAGGTAGACAGAATAATTAAAAACTCTAATTACTCTGTCTTTAATAAAAGTTTAAAAAAAATGAAAAATTAACACAGAATTAACATATCTTGTTTATTATATATTTACCAAGTTGATTTTTATGGTAAATTTTACTGTAATACTAATACTAAAATTAAAATAAAAGATTTAAAATGAACAGGGTAATCGGCAGTTTAATTAGTAAAGTCCCGTGTTATGGGTTTGTTCTTCGACAGACCCCCTCAAGAGGTCTTTATCAGAGCTTAAGTGGGGTATTTTCCTCATTACCCTCTAATACAAGCAATTCGTTCTATACACGCAATCGGTTGATAGGTCCGACTGTACCTCGAAGACAAATCTCCGTATTTGAAGGGATAGTGGGCTGTGTGGGTGCAGTCGCTGTGCTGCGTACAATTTTGGGTGCCAGTCATCTTATCTCGAATGCAGATCATATACTTAAGGACTTAGCTACAGATTCCTTTGCCTTAAAAAACGCCCATCCGTCATTAACCAGCGATAAAAATTTTATGATGAAGGCTGTTTCGATCAGTTCTTTTGCATTGGAGTTTGCCTCTGAAACATTGAAGGATGATCCAGAGTTGATAATCGAGGCTGTTCGAAAAAGTCATTTTGCATTGGAATACGCTTCCCCGGCATTAAGAGCTAATAGAAGTTTTATGCTTAAGGTTTTAGAGATCGATCCTTGGGCATTGAAGTTTGCCGCTGAAAGCTTGAAGGATGATTCAGAGTTCATAATCGAGGCTGTTCGAAAAAGTCGTTATGCAATAGAAGAGGCTTCCCCGGCATTAAGAGCTGATAAAAATTTTATGCTTAAGGTTTTAGAGATCGATCCTTTTGCGATAGAGTCGGCCTCCCCGGCATTAACGGGTGATAAGGCTTTCATGCTAGCAGCCGTACATAAATGTGGATATTCGCTGAAGGGTGCTTCAGAAGAATTAAAGGCTGATAAAGAGGTTGTCTTGGCTGCTGTAAATCAATCTGTCTATGCCCTTGAGTTTGCTTCAGAAGGATTAAAGGCTAATAAAGAGGTTGTCTTGGCTGCTGTACACTCCAGGGGAGGCTCAGCATTAAAGTATGCAAGTACATGGTTACTTGACCATAAAGGATTTATGCGAGATGCCTGGAAAATCATGAAATAGGGTATTCAAAGACGTAAAGGGTTTTCATGAGGGAAGGTGCGCTATAGATGGGGGTAGATCAGGTCCTTCCAACGGGGACGGTCCTTGGTGTGTTTTCGAGCCGGTATCCGTTCATAAGGATCAAGAGTAATTGTATAGTAACTGACATTTATAAGTTTCATGCGCTATGAAGAATAAGTAAGGATAAATCGGGGGAAGGGGTTATGGAAAATGGATTACATCGTAAAAAGACCATTAAAAAATCTTGTAAGAAGATGGCTATTTACTTTTCTAAAAGCTGTGACCCTGAGGTCAGTGAAGAACTATTATCGATCTTATTTGAGGACTCTGGCATAGAACCAGTAAGTTTTGAAAAAACCAATGAGGTGGACAACGGGCTCCTCTTTCAAGAAGATGTACTCTCTCCTTTTATTATTCAAGCGGATGCAGAGATTATCTGTCCTATCATTCCGCTTTTCGATAGTGAAGTTTTTGTTCTCAACTATCGCAAGTATTACGATGTTTAAATCTTAATTTTTCCTGGTTTTTTTCCCTTTATTCTTGTAAAAATTACTGCTTATATCAATTTACAGGAATGAAGGGAGTTATGGAAACAAAGAAGGTTGTCATTGTAGGATCGGGCCCGGCTGCCTATACAGCGGCTATTTATGCTGGCAGAGCCAATCTATCCCCCTTGATTTATGAAGGTTTTTTCTCTGGTGTTGCTGGTGGACAGCTCATGACAACCACTGAAGTGGAGAATTATCCAGGATTCCCCAATGGGATCATGGGGCCTGATTTAATGATGGAATTTAGAGCTCAAGCAGAACGGTTTGGAACAACAATTCTGGCTGAAGATGTCCTATCTATTGATTTCTCTCAGCGTCCGTTTATTATTAAGGCTAAACAGACTGTCTTGTCCCATTCGGTCATTATCGCGACCGGAGCTACGGCCAATCGCCTTCAAGTTCCAGGTACACGTGATGGGGAGTTATGGCAAAAAGGAGTGACTGCCTGTGCGGTGTGTGATGGAGCTGCTCCTCTGTTTCGTAATAAAGACCTCTATGTCTTTGGTGGCGGCGATACAGCAGTAGAGGAGGCTATCTTTCTTACGAAATTTGCACGCAAAGTCTATCTGGTGCATCGAAGAGATCAGTTACGAGCCTCTAAGATTATGTCTGAAAGAGTTCTGAGGCATCCTAAAATTGAAGTTCTATGGAATTATACTCTGATCTCAGTGGAAGGCGATGAGGTTGTAGCTTCTCTTACACTTGAGCATACCCTGACCAAAGAACATACCAAACGGGAAGCAGCTGGAGTGTTTTTTGCGATAGGGCATACACCTAATACTGACTTTTTAAAAGGACAGGTTGATCTGCATCCTAACGGGTATATTAAAGTGACTCCCGGTACATCCAAAACCCATATTCCAGGTGTTTTTGCAGCAGGTGATGTCCAAGATCATGTGTATAGACAAGCTATTACAGCAGCAGGGTCCGGTTGCATGGCTGCTTTAGATGCTGAACGATGGCTGTCTGAAGAAGGGTTGTAATCATGAACAGGGTATATGTTGCATGCGCAGGATTTGTTCTTGCGGCTATCGATCTAATAGCCTTAGATCAGCTTCCTTGGTATGATGATGTTTATGCTTTTCGATCGAACACCTTTTTTTCGTATAGTTATTTTCATGATGTAGATGGATCGACTTCCCACCTGTCTTATCCCTCTAATAATTATCTAACTGCTGCAGGTGTCGGATTTACGTTAAGTGAGCATATAGATTTAGATGTTGATCTGGAACTGGCTCAGACCCCAAGGCAAAACTTTAGCTTTAGGAGTTCTGCCTTGCAGGCCCGATACCGTATTTATAATGATATCGCAGCAGACCTAATTAGTGTAGTTGTAGGTGTTAATGTAAGGGGTGTGTCTTCGAAATCCGTGAAAGATATTAGCTCGCCGTATTCTTCCTATTGCAATTTTGAGATGACAGGAGCCATAGGAAAGGAGTATAGCGTTCAAGAATCTTGGACTATGCGCTGGTCGTGGCTTACGGCTCTTGGTATGGCAACGCAAGGATTTCCGTGGATTCGTTCTGTAGGCGTATTCGAAGGGAATCTAAAGGATGCTCATCAGGGTGGTATGTTTGCTGAAGGGTATTTTGGTCTTTCTGGGAGAAATGCTGTCTCAGTGGCATGTTTTCATGGTTGGGGGCACGTCCAGCATGAATCAATTGATCTAGGGGGCTTTTATCGCTATAACATGGGCTTATGGGGAGCTCTGCGCCTTTCCTATTCGTGTAGGGTCTTTGCTCATAATTATCCAGAATATGAGCAAAGAGGCGTTCTTAACTACGAGATCCCGTTTTCGTTGTTTTAGGTTTTTGTCCATATAGCCATAGCTGTCACATAGAGCTGGCAGTGACTAATAGAAATCAGGATCGTAGAGCTTTCTAATTTACTTTCTAATGTCTTAGATACATGCACCTGAGGCTTGCCTAGGGTGTCGTTGATGATTTCTAAGTCTTGCCATGAAGCATGTTCCCCGAACCCAGTGCCCAGGGCCTTTACGATCGCTTCTTTAGCAGCAAAACGGCCAGCTAGATGAGGAATCGGGTCTTTGTGTTTCAGGCAGTAGTCTTGTTCTTGTTCAGAGAAAAGCTTGGTTAAAAAACGATATCCATGACGATCAAAGCTTTGCCTGATCCTTTCCAGTTCTATAATGTCATTGCCGATGCCTAAAATAATAGAGGAGTTACTTGTCTTCATGATAGGAGTCATCCTCATCAAGAAAATCAGTTTCTGATCCGTCAGCATCGCAAGCATTACAGAATACCATTCTTCCAGATGAGGTATGTTTGACAGAAAGAACCTGTGCATCGATTGTTTCCGCTAGGAATTTACCCCCTCCATTGACTACCACCATTGTTCCGTCATCGAGATATCCGATCCCTTGTCTTGGTTCTTTGCCGTAGCGTTGAATTTTGATTTTAATAAACTCACCGGTTTGTGTGAGCGGTTTTAGGGCATTCGATAGAGAGTGAAGATTAATAATATGAATCCCTTCAATTGTGGCCATTTGGATTCGAGAGATGTCAGCTGAAAGAATATTAGCATCAAAAAGGCGGGCAAGACGGACGAGTTTGCTTTGGATATCTTTTACTTCAGGGAAGTCGGTGTCGTTAAACCGGACTTCTAGTCCGTCAATTCCTTCTAATTTTTTAATAACCTCTAAACATTTTTTGGCTTTTGTTTTTGAAATCTCATCCCCAATTTCAGAATAGGTGTAGATTTCTTTAATAAGAAATCTGGGTATGATGAGCGTGTGGTTTAATAATCCCGTAGCGGCCAGGTCAATGATTCTTGCATCAGATAACACTGAATTGTCAATTACCAGGTCTTTTCTCTTTTGAGCGCTCGGAGTAAATTTGATAAAGGGGATGCTTACATAGAGTTCATCCGATGCTTTCATGGTCATGATCGTCCCTAGATAAGTTCCGAAGAGAAACAAGGAAATTGTAATCATCTCGATTGTTTGTGGCTGGAGCATGATAGATAAAGAACTGATGTCTAGAATAGCGGTAAACACAAGGACTAGGGCTTGACCCATTAAATAGCCTATAAATAATCCGATAATGCCGATGTTAAACGAGCGGAGATTAAATTTGCGAAACACAGTATCAAAAAGCATTAATACGAGTCCAAGAAGAGTACCAAAGCCAATACCGATCAGTGCGTTTGTTATAGGGGTGCCTGTCTTGCTAGAGAGCATGTAGGTGGTCATAAAAAAGATGCTTAGTGTGAAAAACAGTATCCGTAAAAATGCAAGCGTTAGATTCATGATCGATTTTCCTTATTTTATACTATCTATATTGATGGGCCTAGTTCTCTCATATTGCACGACGACTATATGAATAAAGAAGTGTAGGGTTAGATCCTTTTTTTGTCATTAAACTTGAGGTTGTTTTTGAGGTTTTTCGCTTGGATTTTATTTTGATTTTTTTGTTGTTGTAAAAACAGGAAGTGCTACAATCGCCTATTTTACAATATTGAGGAAAGTATATGAAAATAAGTCCTTTTATCGCGTTAATGATTAGCTTTGTCAGTTGGATATCGATTGGAGTTTTTTTATTATATAAAGGTCTTACGATTCTTGTGGAGCTCTCTTATATGGACCCGAGTTCTTTGTTTATGGATAGGCTTGCTCAGATGGCAGGGGGTAGACAGCCTGCAGTTTTAGTGTGTATTAGCGCCGCTATTTTGCTAGGCTTTTTAAAAGGTAGATTTGTTTTAAGTAAGACCGTTCTGAGGCTATCGAATCGGTTCTTTGCATTTTCTCGGCCTATGTCTATAAAAGAGATGTATCCGACATCCTATCTAATCTTGCTCGGGTCTATGATGTGTTTTGGAATGTTAATGAAATGGATTTCTATTCCCTTAGAGGTAAGAGGTGTCGTTGATGTAGCAGTGGGCTCAGCTCTCATTAATGGGTCGTTGCAGTATTTTAAGCTTGCTCTTTCTAAGGGAAGGGGTCTAGCTTAAAAACGCTTATTTGTGATATCCAGAGCCTTTACGAATTTCTAAGGCTCTGTAGATTTGCTCTAAAAGAATTAATCGGGTCATCTGATGGGTAAGGGTCATTCTAGATAGACTTATCAGTGCTAGTGCTCTCTTTTTTATGTTCTGACATAAGCCTTCTGCTCCACCGATTACGAGGGTCATCCGCGCTCCTGCTTTTTCTAGATGAGAAAAAAGGAAGGTGGAAAAGTCTTCGCTCGTCAGTTGCATTCCTGTAGGATCCAAGCAAAGAAAATCACTTTCCTTTTCTAAATAAGTCTGCAGATGTTCAGAGCTTTTGCATAGGACCCATTCTATAAGAATATGGTGTTTAATCCGTTTGTGATATTCTTCAGTAGCTTCTTGAAGCCAGGACTCTTTAGTTTTTCCAACGGTGATGATTTTAATTTTAAACATAAGGTTCTAAGAGGTGAGGGGATGATTGGTTATTTATACTGGGACCCTAGTCGATATATTTGCAACTTTTCTCTGCCTTTGCTTCATAGGCCAATCTTATGGTATGGGGTGCTATTTGCAGGAGGCTTTTTTTTAGGTTTTTTTATTCTAAGGTATTTGCTTAGTACGCATCTTCTTTCCAAGCCTTATTTTACTAAAGAAGATCTTCGTGTGCCTACAGCTATTGCAAAAATCATAAAAGAGAGTGTACCAGGCAAAGAATATCCTAGCATATTTGATCATCCATCTGCATCAGTACACAGCTTGTCAAAAGGGTTAAATGATATAATAGATGATCTCCGTAGATCCTCGCGTATACCCTCTTTGCCATTTCTGCTGGAGCACTTCGTTCTCTTGCTATCTATCAGGCAGACAGACAGGCTCCGTAATCGTCTATGTTTAGATAAGACACTCTCTCCTGTAGTATGCACGTTATTTGAGAAAGGAAAGCTTTTATCCGAAAGCATTGCCTTTTCTTGTATGTTAGGTGCTGTGATAGGAGCAAGGCTCGGTGATGTATTGTTTTATCAGAACTGGAAGCACTTCATCCAAGATCCCTTTGTGTTATTTCGGATATGGGAAGGGGGGTTGGCAAGTCATGGGGGTGCATTAGGAGTGATCATTGCTTTGCTGATTACTGCCAAAAAGAATTCGATGAAAAAGATGGGTCTCTCTCTGCTGTCTCTGTTAGATCTTATTGTGATTCCAACAGCTCTTTTGGGTTGTTTAATTCGTATTGGTAATTTCATTAACCAGGAGATTCTTGGCACACCGAGTAACCTTCCTTGGGCTGTGATTTTCGGGCATCCAGCTGATGGGAGTTTTCCTGTGCCACGACATCCAGTGCAGATCTATGAGGCAATGACTTATCTACTACTTTTTGTGGTTATGGGTTCGATGTGGAAAAGATGGTTTATGCTCTTGGAGCCAGGTAAGTTATTTGGGCTCTTTCTTTCTCTTCTTTTTACCGCTCGCTTTCTTCTGGAGTTTCTAAAAATAGAGCAGAGCGAGATCCTTCCATCCTCTTCGTTCTTGACGATGGGACAGTACTTAAGCCTGCCTTTCATTTTTACAGGTCTATTTTTCTTTTGTAGGAGGGCTTTATTACATAAAAAAAGGTAAGAGCCCTACCTCTAAAGCCTGATTACCATCTCTCTATCGATAGGAGCTTACCTGAGATCTCAGTTACAATAAAGAGGCATCCTTCTGCTGATTCTTGGCATATTTGTTTCGTAATAGCTCTTTTATCTCCTGAAACACTTCTCGGGGTAATTCTCCATGATTAGGGGCAACACCTTTAGCTAGCTGGGCATCGAACTTAGTGACCTCACCCTGCCTAAGTCTATGAAGAAAGTCGTGGTACTGCCATTTTGGTGTTACCGATTTAAGCCAAGCATAAAAACAGCGTACCACACAATTATTCAGAACTTGTGGAGTTATAGACGAGGTTATCTGGTGGTCAGTGAGTTCCTTAGACTCTATCACCTCCAGAGAGTCCCTTAATATGTTATACAAAAGATGAGATGCCTCCTCTGCTTTCATCTTGTCAATTTCTTGTAGAAGTCTAATAGGATTTACTTTTTTCCAATTCTCTTGAGTAATCCCAGTCCACTCTACATACGCTGTTTTTTTCTTGCCCCGCAAATCAACTTCTTCATGGTAGGAATCTGCATACTCCCCAGTATTAAATATGCGCATCCTATAGGTGTTTAATAAGGAATCGAACATAATTTCGATGAAAACGCTATGATTTACCCATCCAGCATGCAGCAGTAGCATGTGGTTTTTTGTTAAAAAATCTTGCACGTCCTCTATGGAGTCAACCTCTAAATTTCTTAATTTTAGTAGATTAGGGAGTTTTTTTGTAAGGTCTTCATTGTGTTCTAAAAACTTTTCAAGATGCGTCCGGAAACTCCATGAGGTTAGACCAGGTATCTGATGCAGCGAGTAATTGCCGATGGTGCATCGATTTAATAACTGCCCTAACATGCTACAATCATAACAGCCCGTAAAGTTAAAAGTGATCTCTAGGTGTTCGTGGGGAGGAATCTCTTCTATAGGGTTGCCATCGAGTTCAATCGATCGTAATGCACGCATTGTACTGATCTCTGGAAACCTTGTGAATTGATTTTCCCGAATCCTAAGATGTATAATATGTTCATAGAGAGGAGCCCACTTTTCTGGCATCTCTGTAAGAGCGCAGCAGCTTAAGTTTAAGCCCTCCCGGTCCCCATCATAGGATATTAAGATGTGTTCTAGAATCATCTTCTCTGTTTGATCATCGACTGTTTGGTATAAATTTTCCAATTCTAGTGATAGGAGGAGTTTTTCATCTATCGTTCCTTCTGGTAAGGCATCCCTCCTAATTCTTGGTTCACAGAGTAACGTGCGTAAGAAGTGTTTACTCGCTTTTAATCCATAAGATGCAAACTGTAAAGCACCTGCATTTTGAGTGACAGCCTCAAGGACGAGGTCTGAATCATCCTGTAAGTCCTCGGATGCAAATTGTAGCGAAGACCCATTTTGCCTTACAGCTATGCTTACTATATCCGGATGATCTGCTAAGTCATCATGAGCAAACTCTAGTGCTCCACCATGATGAGCTACAGCTACCTTTACTATATTATAGTCTTGCTGTAACTCTTCAGATGCAAATGCAAGTGCAAGGCCATTTTGTCCTAATGCGCATAGGACGACCCCTCGATCGTTTTGCAAGTCCTCACATGCAAATTCTAGTGCAAAGCCATCCTGGGCTACCGCTGTCAGTACCAGGTCTTTATCTTCTTGTAATTCCTGGCTGGCAAACGCTAAGTCAGATCCTTTTTGAGCCACGATCCAAAGCATTCCTTG
>CAMDPQ010000014.1 GCA_945905275.1 Chlamydia trachomatis | reverse complement strand
AACTTTCTTCAACAACGCATCTATTATAGGCAAGGCTTCTAGCTCTCTCACTCTAACACGTTCTTCGGGAGTCTCTGTTTTACACTTTTGCTCGATCTCGAAAATTCGCTGAATATCCAGTAACACTTCTTCTCGAAATTTAGGATCTCTACTCTCTGCTTCTACAAATTTCCGTCTAATATGGCTCCAGCATGACCACCATGTCTTATCTTTGTCTTTGGCTTCTTTTTCATACGCTCCCTATTTATCTGAATGGAATACCCCCTTATAGCCTGCAAGAAAATCTGTAAAGCTTTGGTGCTTTCTGTCAGTAAAAAATCGGTAGATTCTAAGCGGAGGATCTTGTGAAGCGCCTCCTGCCATTACCGTCATATACCCTTGCTTAGTTTTGCCGGTGCCCGGGGCTAATATGTCAACTGGAGTCTCATCGACAAAGATATTTCCGGATTTCTTGATTTCTTCTTCCAGAAGAGCGTAGAGAAGCTTTAGAGCTTGTCCTATCTTAAGGACGTAGCTTGAGAGAGTTTGTTTCGAGATATATACCAGACTCCTAGTCATCATCTCTGATTGTCGATAGAGGGGCAGATGATCGCAGAACTTTTTTGTGATAATGTCTGCAAGGACGCTCTCATCTAAAGATGGGCTCGCTTACCGCTTACACTGAAGCGTGGGTAACCAAAACCAATGCAAAGCAACGAGGGGTTGATTAGCAATTTACCGTAGGAGATGCAAGGCATAAACTTAAGTCAATCTATCCTAAAATTAAAGATTAACGAAGCGCTAAGGGGCAAGAGGTAGTACCAGGGCAGGCTATAGCATGATAGAATGAGATGATCTATATTTATGAGCCCCTTTCTATCTCGAATAGCCAAGTGATCAACCCTTCGGTCAATTAGCACCATGAATGCTGCCAGAGCCCTCTACATCCTCACAGCTGCCAAGATCCCGCCTAGCATTTAATAGAAGCTTCTTTGTGGATCATTAACACTACTTGGAAGGCTATTCGACTCAACCTTAATAAAAAAATTGGTATCACAAAACCCTGGGTGATTGAGCGACAACAAATACAACCAGCCGTTTTTGGAGATCAGGCTTAGGCATCTTCTTCCATTGACCTATGGTATAGGTCATTACAAGCTGCGTGGGAAGAGTGAGATCGCAAGAGATCGAAAGCATCATATTCTCATCAAGCAACTCAATCAACCTCTCAAGGAGCTGCTGCGTTCTATACGGTGTTTCAATGAAAAGATGAGTGGATCCTTCCTTAAGCGAGCGCTGCTGCATTTGTTTGATAGCGACTGTTAGCTCAGCCATCTCTTTGGGAAGATAGCCTTCAAATGTAAATTTCTGTGCCATCAGACCCGAAAGCATCAGAGCCAAGATAATCGATGATGGGCCCATATGCGCTTGCACCTGAACCCCTTTTTGCCGGGCAAGAAACACAAGCCTTGCGCCAGGATCTGCAAGACAAGGCAGGCCGGCATCAGAAACCAAACCCCATCTCTGCCCCCGCTTTAGAAGAGAGAGAAGCTCTACATAATCCCCCTCTTTTGTATGTTCAGAAAGGACCTTAATCGGGATATCACGAAACGATCTCCCTTCAGGAAACGGAAACCGTTTTAAATAGTGTCTCCCCCCCTTTTCACTTTCAGCGATAAGCCCATCTAAAGTGGGAACGAGGGTAATTACTTCTTGAGTAAAACAAGAATGAATCTGCGTTTCTTCTTCATTAAGTACATTAGGGATAAGAACGAGCTGAGCGGGTGTTGGCATAATCTATTTTTTGTTGTGCAATTTGTGCGGCTAAATAATCCCACAGAAAAGGTGCGGAAAGGGTGCTATTTTTGGATAAAAGCTCAATTTTGAACAGACATTTCATCGCTTGATTAAAAAAATCGATCGGATAGTCGCTGACAAGCTTTCTATATTTATCGAACATATTCTGTCGGAGCTGAGGCAGCTGCGTTGCAATCCTCTCTCTATCAGCTCCTTCAAGCAAGAGAGCTGACAGCTGTCTTGCCAGATGAAGATGGTATCTTACCTGTCCTAAAAGAGGCAGAAAATCTGATAGACTAAACGAAGGGTCTTTGATCACTGCCCGCCCCTCCCAAAGCAAAGACTCAGCCATCTGCCATCCTGTAGGTAGCTTATGCTGTATACCTAACTGAACAAGGTCTTCCGAAACCAGCTGGGACCGATCTCCTACATAACAGATGACCTTAGAGAGCTCTTGCTCTAAAAGCAGAATATCTAATCCACAAGCAGTGAGCATCTCTTCAGCTACAGACGCAGACATCTTCTTCCCCTCTTCTAAAGCCTTCTCAATCAACCATCCCTGCAACCTTCTCTGACGATCCCAAGGCTTTTCCTGACTTAAGTCAAGAACGACCAGCTGATTCTTTGCCAGGTTGCATACGGTGCTATAGTCTTTTAAAGAGCTCAATCCTAGAATAAGAAACGCAAACTCGGACGGCTTTATGATAAATCCTTCTAGGATCTCTCTTTGTTTTTTTATATATTGCGCTGCTTCATCGACCTGAACGATGATGTGAGTATTAAAAAAGGGCTTTGTCGACAGATGTTCGATGACCGAAGAAAATTGTTCTTTATCCTGTGAGAAATGAACAGCTATCGCATCTGGATGAGTCTTAACGAGCACATCTGTGATACCAGAGATCATCTTAAGCCTCTCCTCTCTACTATCACAAACAACCATGTAGGTAGAGCAAAGGCTAGAGGTAGCTAGATGTTTATCAAAGGCTTGTACATTTTGAAATCTCAAGACACCCCCCACCTAAAATCAAACTCCTGAATGATCTCCGGATGTAGGCTATGATGGACGGGACAGAGCTTACCCGCACTTTCGATTTGTGTTTGGATCTCTTGGTGATAGATCTGTGGGCATCTCACGCTTACGATGAGTTTACCTATCCTTCGTACCGGTCTTAACACCATCTGTTTTTCTACGAAGGCTCGAGTCCCTGTCAGATCCACTTGGAGTTTTTGTGCCTCTATACCCATTAGAGTAAGGACACAGGAACCTAAAGCGGCAGCAAGCAGATCGGTCGGAGAAAACATCAGACCTCTACCGTCATTATCGATAGGAGCATCCGTCATAATTTCGGCGCCAGAACGCTTATCGATACATCGGGTAGATAAATTGCCCTCATAGAATACTTCTAGTAATGCCATACCCTTCCTTTATATAACACAGGGGTGATATATCCTTTTCTACAACAGAGTAAATCGGATGTTGTCTTATGTCAAAATGAAAAAAGACAACGATCTAACATGAAATTTTTTATTGACAATAAGATCTTTCTACACTTAGGGTTAGCCCATAGTATTACCTATTTCTAAGATGGAGAGATTATATGGCCAAAACTGTCAAAAAACAAGCCACCCCTGCTGTAAAAACCCCAGCGATTAAAAAAGAAACCACTACGCCTGCTCCCGGTGCGACTTGCACTAATAAGAAACGAATTACTGCAGAAGGGTGGAAGCGATGGATGATTCGATCTGCTAAAAAAGAAAAAAAATAAAACACATCCCCTTCTGCACATTAAAGAGCCCACCTACTAAAATTTTTGCTACAATCTTGAGGTATTCTAAAGGCTCTGCTATAGTATCTGTTTTAACTTATTACACAAGTGAGTACATCGTGCTACCAATCAATTTAAAAGGCAAAAAAGCGTTTATAGCAGGTATCGGGGATGACCAAGGCTACGGATGGGCAATTGCAAAAGCTCTTGCAGAAGCCGGAGCTGAAATCCTTATTGGAACATGGACTCCTCTAGTCAAAATCTTTACCACATCTTGGAATACTGGCAAATTTGACGAGTCGAGGCTCCTTGCAAATGGACAAATGATGCAGTATAGCAAACTATACCCTCTTGATGCCTCTTATGACAAACCCTGCGATGTACCTCAAGACATTAAAGAGAATAAGCGTTACGTCGAAGCAGGTAACTACACAATCTCAGAAGTCGTGGACGCTGTCGAAAAAGATTTTGGCAAGATCGACATTTTCATCCATGCTCTTGCCAATGGTCCTGAGGTAAAGAAACCCCTTTTAGAGACCTCCAGAGCCGGATACCTTGCAGCCATAAGCGCATCTGCTTACTCTTTTGTCAGTCTGGTTGCCCATTTTGGCCGGATTATGCATGAAGGAGGCGCTGCCCTTTCACTTACCTACCTTGCATCGGAACGTGTCGTGCCTGGATACGGAGGTGGAATGAGTTCTGCAAAAGCTGCACTCGAAAGCGATACCAGAACACTTGCCTGGGAAGCAGGTCGCAAGTGGAATATACGAGTCAATGTCATCTCTGCAGGCCCTCTGCGCAGTAGAGCGGCACGAGCCATAGGAGCTGATGCAAATAAATCGGTGAACTTCATCGATACGATGATCAACTATTCTAAGGCGAATGCTCCTTTAAAAGACAAAGACCTCGAAGCAGAAGAAATTGGAAATACAGCGACCTTTCTCATCTCACCCCTTGCCTCAGCCATTACAGGAGTAACACTCTATGTAGATAATGGTCTTCATGCTATGGGCATTGCGGTAGATAGCCAGGTATTTTCTGCCCACTAATCATGTGGCCTACTAAGAGCTCAAATGGATAGACATTTGAGCTCTTTTCTCTTGCTTTGCATCTAAGATTGCCTGCATCACATCAGCCGTCTCTTTCGATATCCCATCGTGGATAGGACTCATCTCTTTGGCCAGGTAAGCTTGGTAGCTTGTAAGAACACTCTGCCTAAGCTTATGGATCAAATCCTGACTACAACATAGACTCAGGGCTTTGATGCATGCATGGAAAGACCGTACTGAACAATTGCCGTTTTTTTGCCCTTGCAAGGCAGACATTCTTTGATGCTCTGTGATGTCCGCAGCCTCTGCAGCCTTAAGAGAGTTTTTTAAAGTTTCATATAAAGCCTTAGCTCCTGCGCCTTCTCCCATCAAACCTATCCTCCAGAGCGTTTGAAGTGGGTCCTGTGCTTGCCAAGTCTGCTTGGAAATACCCCTCCACTCTACATACGAGGTTTTTTCCTTTCCCTTGACATAGATATGGGGATGATAGACATCAGAATACAAACCTACGTTATATATGCGCATGACATAATGATCATCGCGCTCTTGATCAGTAAAAATTTCGAGCCAGACACAATGCTCTTTCCAGCCAGCAGCAACCAGCAATGCACCTCGTGTGAGCAAAGACTGTCTTAGATCCCCTATATTTCGATCCGATATCGTAGCTACATGCATGATCTGCTCATACATCCCAGTAATTCGGGATTCCCCTTTTAAAAAATCCTTTATATATTTAATAAAGCTCTCTTTGTGTATCGAGCCCTTCATCAGATGTCCATTAATTTCTTTCCGATTAAAAAGCGCCATTAACAGCTTAGGATCTGGGCAGGGATTGCCGGAAAATGAAACTGTAGTGCATTGCGGATAATAAGGGACATGCTCCAATCGGTTATCAGAAACTGCAAGCACCCTCAACCCAGAGAGGTCTTTCAGCTTACCAGGTAACTCGGTAAGCTGATTTCCAGACAGGTCTAAAGCCTCAAGCTTTGTTAGCAAGCTAATGTCTTTATCAAGCCACACAAAGGCATTGCTCGATAGGTTTAGTATCCTTAGATTAGTACACTTCCAGACAGTACAGGGCAGTGCAGTCAGGCGATTGCCCGATAGGATTAATATATATAGTTTAGCACATCGACCGATGGCCGGTGATATCTGATGTAGTTGATTCCGAGATAAGTCTAATCCTTGGATCTCTATAAGATTACCTATTTCTCTAGGAATCTCACTAAGCTTATTATCACTAAGGTTTAATGCTACGAGCTTGCTACAACAAGAGACGGCTTTTGGTAGACAGGTAAACTCATTTCGGGAAAGGTCTAATCCATTTAGCTCTTCCAGTAGCCCTATTTCTTTAGGCAGATCCACTAGCTTATTGCCGCTGATGTTTAACGCTTTCAGATGGGGACAATCCCCAATGGCTGGGTGAAGCTCTGTTAAACCTAAGCCAGATAAGTCCAATCCAGTTTGTGAGGGATTATTCTTACAAATTACAATCCGACGTGCCGCCTCTTTTCGACCAGGATTGTTACCTGCCCATGCCTCTAATGATGGTTCTGCATATTTATGCAGAAATTGTTGATGCACCCGATCGATTAAACCTCTGCCGACAACACCTACAGCCAGCAAAATCGAGACCCTCATCCATACAGCAGGTTGCATTAACGAGAGCCATCCCTTGGCTACAAAAGGGGCAATGGCTTTTTTACAAGCCGTAACATCAAATAAGCTTCTACTGAAAGAACTGAATAAATTTATTTTTAATATACCCATAAGAAAAACCATCATTTAGTTAATAGTAATTATATGTTAGAAACATTTAATTATAATAAAGAATGTAAGCGGTTATTATTCAGTGAGTAGAGGAGTATAGCGGTCCCCAAAGTCAAGACTAAAAAATCACATCTACATCGAATGCTCTGCTGTTAAAAATTACGTACATTCTACTTGCCACTATTTAATCCTTTTTTTTCTAGAAGGGCTTGCAAAGGGTTGACCCTTGGCTGGAAATCGATTTTTAGTATGTGTTTCTTCTTTTCCCTGGCAAGGTATGGAGTTTTAGAGATCCCTTTACCTACTTAAGGTTCATTATAAAAAAAGATATGGTGGATAATCTACCTGAACACAAGTCATCTAAGATTGCGCTTTTCAAGGGAAAGCAAATCCGAAAAGCTATTGACCAGTATGAATGGTGTTTTTCGATTCTCGATATTGTCGAAGTATTCACTGAAAGCTCGAAGGCTCGAAGATATTGGTCTGACTGAAAGGTAAAATTAATGAGGGATGAGGGCTTGAGTCCGTTGTACGAAACAATCGTACCACTGAAAATCGAATCATCCGATGGAAAGAATTATCTTACGGACACCGCAAATACAGAACCCATTTTCCGAATTATTTAATCGATCCCATCCCGCAAAGAAGACCCTTTCAAGCGGTGGTTAGCAAAGGTTGGCGATTGGCGCATTCAAGAGCTCGAAGATCCCGAATTAGCTGCACAACGAGGTCGGGCGATCTATACAGCTAAAGGCTATCCAGAAAATGGGATGGCCAATGCTCACCGCTGAGATTACTGAAGCGACTTTTGGTCTCAGGCCTTGAGATCATAAAAAGTCGGAGTTAAAGGGAGACCTTACCTAGATTGCGATCGGTAGGTAGATTCTTCAGCCTGTTATATCACCCTTCTCTGCAGAGTTCTACACACAGGAGATACCCAAACCTAGGACGCAATGAGCATCGCGCCTAATCGTTCTAAGACCTATTTGCCAATCATACGCCTCATAGACCTCTTTTCTAACCTGCGAAGGTCTATTACTTTTAGACAGATGACCAAAAAACTGTCCCTGACCTTCTATAAGAGAGAAAGTTAAAGTAAATAGCTTATGTTCTGTCTGTATTTGCACAAGATCTTCGATCCGAAAAGTCGATGCCGGTGCCCCGTTGACTAGCAACCTTGCCTTGGCCTGGCAATCGATATACAAACAGAGCTCATTAACATCTTCTGCGATAGGGACCTCATCTGGATAAACAGACCGGATCGATACTGAGCTCTCTGTCTCATCCAAACGGATATCCATCGAAGGCACCTTCAAAGCAATCGACCGGAAGACATCGAGCTCATTCCAGCACAGCGTAAGTGGCTGCTTGGATCCAATAGCTTTATGGATCACAAAAGAGCGGGCATCAAACAACGGGGCGCAGTGAGGTATGTCGAAGGGATGCACAAGAGAGCCGCTGAGCATCAAGAGATCGGCGAAAGAGGGTCGATGGAAGCTCCCTTCTGTATGCAAGGCCATAAACAGATTACATAATGAGGCTTTAGGGGAGAAACCATCTTGAATCGGAGCTACCCCTTCTGGGAGTAAGACCTCATTCATCGGATTCCATAGACTCATCCCTCGCCGAATTTCGTCATTGATCCAAACGTTTGCCGGCATCATATGCAGAGAGAGTAAATAATCTCCCCACTCTACTGCGCTCATCGGCTCTTGCTTGATCAAACAACCTGTATACGCCTGCAACTTCATAGAAGCGCTTAGCGAGAGTTTTTTTACTGCTTGGACTGCCAAGGCTCGATCGATAACCCTTATAGATAGAGCCTCTATTCTATGTAAGAGCTCCTCGCCAAGGACAGCTGAATAATCACGCAGCAAATAATGGAGCACAGGCAACAGATGAATCGAAAGGCTCCGGTCTTTACAGACCGGATACTGATGGATATAAATCGGAAAATTCCCTGTGACCTCAAAGGCAAGGATCTTATCGAGAAGTTGCCTTGCCTCTAAAATCGGGTCGGTCAGGCGTGTCCGAAAAAGCGCTAATACGTAGTACATATTTTCTAGAATAGGGATCGTATTCTGGGTCTTACCGTAGGGATCCTCATAAAAAAGATGCAAAAATCCTGTTTGAGGACTCAACCGTTTTTTGACCTCATTGATATGCATGTCAATCAGGTGTCTACGCCTATCTTCTTGTATAAGGGTCTTCATATGTTAATATCCCTGCATTTGTATGGCCTGCTCGAGGGCCTGAATAATACCCAAATCCTCAGCTGGTGGAGCTATAATATCAGCATAAGCCCTCACTTCTGCAGGCGCTGTAATCATAGCAATAGCTATATCTACCGCCTGTAAAAGACTTAAGTCATTAAAATCATCACCCGCCCCTATAAACACAACATCATCACCGGCTGTATTGCGTAACCATTCAACGGCCTCTCCTTTAGAGGCCTCTTTCGAGGTAATCAAATTATTGTAATACCCATTATTTGAAAGAGGGTCTTTAATCATCGTTACATGTAGATCGCTTGTAGAAACTAGACGCCGCCCGAGCTCTTGCATTTGTTCTTTCGTTCCAAGACACTTGATCAAAGGAAAGTGCTTATTCTTTAAGACACTGAAAGAGTCTACATTCTTCCAAGGCTCTTTCACAAGGGACATGAGAATTTCTAGATGCTCTTTCATTGTGGAAGAAAAATGATCTGAGCAAAAATAACAAAAGTCTCCAACATCCATTCCTGCATAGACGATGTAGTCTTGCGCCTGACCGTTATAAATCTGATCGAGCTTATCTATGGTGTTTACAGGAAGATAGCTTCTCTTTACACGTTTTCTCTCAGGCATTTCAATGAGATCTGCCCCATTTTGCACGGAAAATAGATAAGGAAAAGGGATGATACGAAGGAGCTTTTCTGCGAAGGTAAACGTTCTGCCTGTAGTAAAAAGAAAATGCCACCCTTCGCTTTGAAGCTTGATAAAATAATCGATCACGCCCTTAGGAATAGAGTAAGGATCACTTGTAATAGTTCCATCAATATCCAGACAAATCCACCCCTTTACGTGCACCATTTTCACCCCTCTCTGTATCGGTTAAAAGAGGCGATCATACCAAAAAAAGCTGTATCCTTCATCTTTTAAATATTTACTATTACATTCTCCACAAACACCTCATCGAGATAAAGCATTGAAAAAAAACTTTCAAACTTACAGACTAAAACATGACACTATCGATGAGACTAACGTAGAGGAACAACTTACTATGCAACCTATTTTTTATTCGATCCTATTGCTCTTTTCTTTTACGACCCACTATCCATGTATGGCAACCTCGACTCATTCAGAGCCTTTGCAGACATCTATCCTCTCTACAGCACAGACAAGCGAACAGCCATCTACTCCTACAGAACCGGACGATAAAAAAGTCCCTTTACACATCCCCATGTCAGATGAAGTACATATGCCCTCGTACCAGGGTACATTTACCAAAATGTTACTCACCCTAGCAGGTCTGATCCTCGTTGTTTTCCTAACGGTATGGCTATTAAAAAAACTCATGCAAGGCAAAATTGGATCGTTTGGTAAGAAACATATTTCGATTATCGAAAGACGGCCAATCAGTCCTAAAACAGTCCTCTATCTAATAGAATTGGAAGGCAAACAAATTCTTATGGCAGAGTCGCAACTCGAAATTAAAACACTCACCACGGTAGACATCCCTAGAGAGTAAAGGTAGTAATTGGATCAGCACCTAAGCTCGAGCTCTTAAGCAAGGGCTAAGGAATCAATTCTTTTTGCAGAACTACCTGACTTGCTTCCAAATGCCCTACAGGAAGAAAGCAAGGAGCTACAATTCTCTGATGCCTAGCATCGGTATACATCCCTTGAAGAGCTCCTACCATTCGTCTTCCTTCATAAGGCGCGATAAGTCCCACAGATGCGCCTATTTCCATTCCAAGAAGAAAGAAGGGAGCTTGCACGATATTACACGCACTGACAGCAATCTCCTGACAGTCTTGAATGCTGACCGTTGGGATACTATAAGCAAGGAGGGGATCTCGCATGATATGAGAGGTGAATGCAGAGCAGATGATAGAAGCACCAACTATAATACTCTTATGTACCAATCTGCATAAGGTCTCTGCGACGTATAAACTGATCCATATAGGGGTGAACACAAGGATGGCAGCGCATTTTAAACGCACGAGATTTCGAGAGTCATCTCTATATAATACGTTAGATGGGCAATGAAAAATACGCCAATAGGCCCCATCTATCGATCGAGATCTGATCTGCACGCGCTCCCAAATGGGATCGCCAGCCTGTTGGGAGCTATATTCGAAAAGTTTACATCTATACGTGCTTACAGCAAAGATATCTCTCATGACCTCGAACACATCTGGATAAGCAATCAAATCAGACCGTACAGAGACACTCGTCATGCTATACCTCCACACACATTGCTAACCCCCGTCGAAATAGAGCTCCAAATACATTGCGCACTCTTAACACAAGAAATCCTAGCTCATTCGCCATCGGTTCCGTAATTAGGGAACTCTCATAGGCAAGTTCTGCAAATAAATCCTGAACCCCCTCGATGTCATGGGTAGCGAATCTCATCAAGACAATCGCTACCACATATCCGCAACCCACTTTAAAGTAGACATAAGACGCCTGACAGACCACCTCTGCCACCCCGAGATTTCCAAGGGCTGCGGCCGCAACAGATCCTATACGGGCTAGTAAACTCATGACGATCAAGGTTGCAGAGCATGCCAAAACAAGCCCTTCTTCTACACTTAAAGGCCATCTCGCCCTCATCCTTGGAGGACTCCAGCCGGGAACCTCCAAAGGGCTTACACGACAATCCGGACATTTCCGTTCTAGAGCTAGAAGTGATGGAGTCGATAGGTACTGTTGTGCGCAGGAAAGATGCATATAATGCCGTCCTTGCCTATCTTGAGCATGAGTATATAACGGCTGCTCTTCACCGGTCTCTAGACAGATGGAGCAATTCTCATCTGCACCGGTTGTAACAGGGCGTAATATAGGCATAAAAAACCTCTTGAATAGATATAGACAGGTAAATGTATAAATAAAAGAGAAGGATACTAAGATTTTGCATATAAAAACTGCAAGGAATTAAACAGACACCAACACAACTTTATAAACACACAAATCTAGATTAGAGATATAATCCCTGTGAATCGGTTATACTCAGAGTAAGATAGGATGAAACAGGGCTGAGTGTATTTAAAAGAAACTGCTGCAACATGCCTATCTTAAGTTGTCCATAGGTGTGAATATCAGTGATTGTATTAGCTCGATTCAAAATCGCGCAGACAATAATCATCAGTAGATCTACAAGACGATACCCTTAAAACTCCTCTTGCACCGATTCGAGAAATGCCTCTTTATCGGTGATTTCATCAATCGTTGAATAGTATTCTCTTGTTTTTCTCTTGCCCATAGCACCTCTAAAGCGCTGTGAAGATGCTACTATTATAAAGGAATGTCTATCAAATCGTTTTAATCAAAAAGCCCTGCCCATCAGGACCCTTTCCTTTTTATCAGGACAGGTTACTAAAACATCGGTTCATGAATGGTATAAAACGATTTATCAATTCATACCACCGCAAACATTCCCTGATTGCAGTCCAAATAGAGCTCCAAATACATAGCGCACTCTTAACACAAGAAATCCTAGCTCATTCGCGATCGGTTCCGTAATTAGGAAACTCTCATAGGCAAGTTCTGCAAATAAATCCTGAACCCCCTCGATGCCATGGGAAGAGAATCTTATCACGACCACCAATGCTCCGAATACCAAACTCGCTCTAAAGTAGTCATGAGACACCCGACAGAAGCAATCTGCCAGATGGGGATGTCCAAGAGCTGCGGCCGCAATAGATAGTATACGCCATGCTAAACCAATGTGGATCGAGTTTCTCCCTAATTCGATCGGTTCCTCAAGTTCTGCAAACAAATCCTGAACCCCCTCGATGCCATGGGTAGCAAATCTCATCAAGACCCCCGCTCCTCCAAATACGCAACCCACTTTAAAGTAGACATGAGACATCTGAGAGACCACCTCTGCCACCCCGAGATTTCCAAGGGCTGCGGCCGCAACAGATCCTATACGGGCTAGTAAACTCATGACGATCAAGGCTGCAGACGATACCCCAACAAGCCCTTCTCCTACACTTAAAGGCCATCTCGCCCTCACCCTTGGAGGACTCCAGCCGGGAACCTCCAAAGGCCTTACCCTACAATCTGGACAGCTCTGTTCTCGAGCTAGAAGTGATTGATTCGATAGATACCCTTGTGCGCAGGAAAGATGCATATAATGCCGTCCTTGCCCATCTTGAGCATGAGTATATAACGGCTGCTCTTCAGCGGTCTCTAGACAGATGGAGCAATTCTCATCTGCACTGGTTATAACACGGCGTAACATAGGCATAAAAAACCTCTTGAATAGATATAGGCAGCTAAATGTATAAATAAAAAGAGAAAGATACTAAGGTCTTGCACATGAAAACTTCAAGAAATTAAACAGATCTAGGCCTATCTGAGCCATGAATCTATCAAGCGGCCCCATCTGCATGTGAATGAGAAGAACACAAAACAGCAGGCATAAAAAACTCTCGTATTAATCACTGCAGATAGATACATTTTTAAAAAGAGGAAATATCCTCGACTATTTCACATACAACGTGTCAGGAATGTATCAAGAACAATAGCAACACTAAAAATACGTAAGAGCTCCGATGCCACTTTATAAAAAAAACTCTCTCTCTCTTTTATTATGCTGTATGCTACCCATCATGACCCTTTCCTTTTTATCAGGACAGGTTACTAAAACATCGGTTCATGGATGGTATAAAACGATTCATAAATCGATTCTGACCCCACCTAACTTAACCTTCCCTATCGTATGGACTGTCTTGTATCTCATGATTGCAATAGCTCTATGGAGACTACTTTCGGCTGGAACGAATAAAACACGGTTAAAAAAAGCACTGTTCTATTTTGGTCTACAAATGCTTCTTAATTTTTTATGGACCCCCGTGTTTTTTGGATTACATTCCCCTTGGCTCGGACTGATTGTGATCATCCTTTTATGGATATCTATTGGGATGACACTAATCACTATGTACCCTCAGGTCAAAGAGGGGGCCTTCTTACTTATACCCTATTTTTTATGGGTCTCTTTTGCCCTCTATTTAAATGCCGTCATTGTATACTTGAACTAAAAAGAGTAGAGCCGATACGCAGCCATGTGGCATTCTGCTCGATGGCTATATCGAAATCTTGACTCATCCCCATCGACAGCTCTGTGATTACAGCTCCCTTTGATTGCAATCGATGGCGCAGCTGAGCTAACCCATGAAAGCAAGAAGTAATGCTTTGCTTATTATCGGTATGGGGACCGATCGTCATCAACCCTTTAATCGCAATACCTGCCAAAGAGGATAGCTCATCCCATAATACCAAGATTTGCTCCGGCAAAAAACCTTGTTTATGGGGATCCCCTACGACATTAACCTGCAGAAGTACAGGCTGAATACACCCATGCTCAAGGCTTTTGACCGAAAGGGTCTTGGCTACTTGGACATCTGCGACTGAATGGATTAAAGAGAACTGTCCGATCATCTTCGAGATCTTATTCGACTGAATCCGTCCAGTAAAATGCCACTCTATGTCTGTAGGCAAAAGGCTTTTCTTAGTAAGAGCCTCTAACACCTTACTCTCCCCAAATACACGTATGCCACAGTCATAAGCCTGCTGCATTTGTTCGATCGTTGCATACTTAGAGATAGCCACCCATCGTATCTCGTCTATATTGCGCCCACAAGAGGCGGCGCAATGAGCAATCCGTGATTGCAAAATCTCCAAGGCGCTCTGGATCTTATTCATAAGGCTTCTTGAGAATCTCTTGCATAATAAATGCTTTTTTTATAGCGCTCTTATTGGGAAATAAAGACCTCCCTAAAGAAGCAGAAGACTTAGGCTTGATCAAGTAGGCAGAATGATCCTTCCTAGCCGACCAGGATGGCCGGCTTTGGGAGGCGATCTTCCTCTCTTTTTTCACGACAGGATCCACTTTTTTTGGCTGTATTCGAGGAGGCGGACTCTTTTTTTTCGATCGACCTACAACCTGAAAAAGGATAATCGCAAGAAAGGTAATAATCATACCAACGATATCTTTTGTTTCCACACTTACCCCCTCTTACGATGAGCTTACATCTGTGCCACTGATCGATTTGCGCATTTCGGTATCTGCTTGGATATTTTTCATTCGATAATAATCTAATACACCAATATTCCCTTTTCTAAAAGACTCTGCAATCGCCATCGGTATTTGCGCTTCCGCCTCTACAACTTTTGCTCGCATATCGGTTACTTTAGCAATATTTTCTTGCTCCATAGCCACCGCAAGAGCCCTTCTTTCTTCAGCTTTTGCCTGTGCAATCTGTTTATCTGATTCTGCTTTATCGGCGCGTAAGCGAGCCCCTATATTTTCTCCTACAGAGATGTCTGCGATGTCGATAGATAAAATTTCAAACGCTGTCTGCGCATCAAGACCTCTTTCCAGTACGAGCTTGGAAATTCTTTGGGGTGAAGCAAGCACATCGGAATGGGTAGCCGATGATCCAATAGCATTGACAATCCCCTCACCCACACGGGCTATAATGGTCTCTTCAGTAGCTCCTCCGACAAGCTGTTGGATATTGGTACGTACAGTGACTCGAGCTCGACACTTAAGCTGAATGCCATCTTGCGCCATGGCGGTGATATACTCACCATGCATTTTATCTGGGCAGTCGATGACTTTAGGATTGACAGAGGTCCTGACCGCATCAAGGATATCTCTTCCTGCAAGGTCAATGGCTGTGGCTTGCCTAAAAGAGAGGGATATGTTCGCTTTATCCGCTGCAATCAGTGCCCGTACCACATTAGATACATTACCGCCGGCTAAGAAGTGAGTCTCTAAATCAGAGACAGTAACAATTTTCAGTCCTGCTTTATAGAGATTAATATAGGCATTGACAATCACGCGGGAAGGGATCTTACGCAGACTCATACCGACAATGCTAAATAAAGCCACGGGGGTCCCTGATACAAAAGCTTGAAACCACAAGCTTAAAAAACGAGCAGTCATCGTAAAAAGAATTAGGACGAGTATCGCCACAATAAATACGATTAAGGTAAATCCAAGTCCCATATCTATCTCTGCTAACATCATTTGCTTCATATATTTTATTCCTTATTTAGGGTAACGATATAATAAAAGGGGCCGGTGCTGGTGATCCGGATTTCTTCCCCTTTTGTGATATAACCCCTATCTGCCATCGCTTGATAGGGGTTATTATCTATGAGAATATGCCCTGATGGTCTTAAATCTGACTCGGCAACACCTATTTTTCCAATGAGTACCGGATCGATCGAGGAGCTTGTAAACCCTTCTTGATCTCTACTTAAAAAAAAGGAGTTATGCTTGGCCGACTTTTTAATTCTATACAAAGCGAGATAGCATACAAAGCCGCTTAAAACCAAGCTTACAGTTAGATATCCAACTGTATAGAGCCAACTATCCTGTAAAAAGGCTGTCAGCACAACACCCGATACAAGAGCGCAGGCACCTAATACTGCCAGGATGCCACCAGGAAGAAAAAACTCAAAAAAGATAAATAACAAACCAAGAATACTAAGAACAACAGCATAGATCATCATCGAAGGGAATCTCCTTTCTTGAGCCTTACAAAAATTTTTCCACCCTCAAGATAAGCTACGATAATCGGACTACCTTTCTCTATAAATCCCGATTGCGCCTGAGCATCCATTAATCTACCATGGATGACAACTTTCCCGGAAGGGCGAAGTGGACAATAGGCTATCCCCTCAGACAAAGGAGCTGGCAGCAGCTCTTTCGAAGGTCCTGCAACAAAACCCTCATCCTGATTCATCTCCCCTTTTAAAACGAGGTGACTTGCAAATGGGCTTTTTTTCAATACCCAACGCGTGAGTAAGTACATGATAAGAATAGAAAGTAGAATAGATCCGATAAAATAGCCTAAGCGATCGACCAGTTCGATGGTGGAAAGGGTCCATTCACCAAAGCTATAGGATACCCCTGAGGCATGAGGAAGAATCATTGCAGATAAAGCCCCAAGCACGAAAAGAATACCGGTAAACCCTGTCCAGCCGAAGCCTGGCAAGAGAAACAGCTCTATGACAAGCAATACCACCCCTATGATCAGAGCGATACATTCCAGCCATGCGATCGTATGTATTGCAAAACTAGAAAGCAGAATCAAAGACAAACAAACAAGGGCTGTGATCCCAAAAAAACCAAAACCTGGATGACTCACCTCTGCATATATCCCTATAATCAGGCCCATCATAAGCAAAGAAGAGACAAGTGGATGAGCTAAAAAGGAGAAAAAACCAATTTTACTATTTTGATAATCGATCAAGACAGGGTTGGTAATACCGTGAAAAAAAGGCTGACTAGAGAGTAAATGCTTAGAGAAAGACCATCGCCCCTCCTCTTTTTCCTTTTCCGTAATAGGACTAAGGGTTTGATAGGCAACGGCAAAGTCGGCTACACCGAGATCGATCATCTCCTTACTATCTAAGGTCAGCAACTTCCCCTTTCGTGTAATGATCTGATCAGGATTTTTTCCTGATAGGATCAAATCTTTTTCCGACTCAAGACGAATGACCTTCCCTTTTCTTTTAACAAGAAGGATATCCTTATCAACCATAGCTTCAGCAATCAAAGGGTCTCTTCCAAAAAATCTTGCTGTATTGGAAAATTCAGCTCTTAATGCGGAATTGATCTTTTCTGAGGCAGTCTCCATTTTTCCATCCGACGAGGCGATCACAGGCTCTGCAGCACCCATACTTGCATCTGTTGTGATCCCAATAAAACGACAGGAGTAAGCAATCAGGGCTCCTGCGGAAAGGGCCCAGTTATCGATAAAGGCAACAACAGGAATATGGAACTGACTATCGAGTTTTTTAAGTTCTTGAGAGATCTTTAAAGCGGCGAAGACTCCCCCCCCTGGAGAATCTATATCTAAAAGAACAAACGATGCCCCCTGCGCTCTAAAAGCCTCTAGAGCAAATTTCACATAGAGATAGGTAGACTCTTGTATGGGCTCTTCCTTACCTAAATGCAGATAGCCTATAAGATTCTCTCCTTGCTTATCATAGAGAATCGAGCTAGAAAGATTCTCCTCTAACGGCTGTCCATAACAAAACCGAGACACCCCTAGAGATAACAAGAAAAAAAAGATAGCATAGATCCCTTTCTTCATGAGCATCCATCCCTGCTGCCGCTTAAGAATTCTAAGATGATCTTCTGCACAAACTCCAAATGCTCTGTCGTATGGGCCATTGACACAAAGTTCGCTTCAAACTGAGAGGGAGACATATAGATACCCCTGTTAAAAAGGTAGTGAAAAAACTGTTTAAAAAGACTCTGATCTACATGGATGAGATCTTCTTTACATTGGATGGGGACAGGGCTGAAAAAAAAGGTGAATAAAGAACCTACCCTCTGCAGCTGCACAGGCACATTAGATGTACGAATATACTCCTGAATCGGATCTAAAAAAATCGATACCTTATCATGAAGCTGAGTATAAAAGTCGGGCTTGGCAAGCTCCCGTATGGTCGCAAGCCCTGCCTGCATAGCAAGAGGATTGCCTGACAACGTCCCCGCCTGATAAACCCCACCAATAGGCGCTAAACAATCCATCACATCTCTTCTGCCACCAAATGCTGCCGCAGGCAGACCACCCCCTATGATCTTACCAAAACAAAATAGATCAGGAACGACTCCATAAAAAGAAGAGGCACCCCGAAGACCGATACGAAATCCAGTAATGACCTCATCAAAAATAAGGAGTACCCCCTTTTCTTGTGTTTCTTTTCTAATCATAGTAATAAATTCTTGCGATGCCGCAACAATACCCATATTTGCAGCGACAGGCTCTAGTATGACCGCTGCAAGATCATCCGTTTGCTGTATCACTGTCCGTACTTTTTCTACATCGTTATACGGAACCGATAGGGTATGTTGTAGCATCTCTTTGGGCACACCAAGAGAGGAAGCCTCAGGCATGAGTGATAAAAAAGACCCTGCTTGAATGAGCAAGCTATCGACATGACCATGATAGTTACCATTGAATTTAAGGATCTTATTCTTTCCCGTATAGCCTCTTGCAACACGTAGAGCGCTCATAACAGCCTCCGTTCCTGAAGAGACAAAGCGAATCTTGTCTACACCAGGAATAACAGAGGTGATCTTTAAAGCAAGATCCCGTTCGATTTCAGTGGCAATACCAAAAGAGGATCCCCGTTTCATTTGCTCTATTACCCCATCGACCACTGAGGCATGAGCATGACCGAGGATGAGGGCACCCCAGCTCATGCAAAAATCAATAAAACAGTTACCATCGACATCCCATAATAAATCCCCTTTCCCCTCACGCACAACGAGAGGATCGATCCCCATTTCTTGAAAACTACGAACGGGAGAATTCACTCCACCCGGAATGATCTGGCATGAGGAGAGGTAAACTTGTTTACTTTTTTCTCGAATTGACATAAAGAAACTTCGACCTATTTTTTTTTGTTTTTGATTGATCTCTTATAGAAAATCACTCAAATTAATACAAATCAAGCGCTTTCATTATTTTACGCCTTTTCGAAGCGGTATATCATGCAGCACATAAAAAAAATGTTTTTTATTTTTTTGCTCGCCTACTCTTATGTAGAAGCAGGAGTCTGCTATACCGTTAAATATCTTGGCATCGACGATAGTGCTGTCTTAAAAACTCTACGCTCGACAACAGAGCTAAGCACTTTAATCAAACGGCACCCCGATTCATTCAATGCAGTGCGCTATCGAGCCGAAACAGATATCCCCACGATTTTACATGTTATGCACTCATACGGATACTATGAAGCCCAAGTCCATGTGCAAATCGAAGAGGGTTTTGACCAAGCTGTCGTCCTTGTCCATATCCATCCAGGACCGAGTTATATCATTGACGCCTTTGATATTACGCTATATGCACAGGATCCTTCCCAGGCGGTGATCTACCCCCTTATCACTCTCGAACAGATCGGTATTAAGCTTGGCACACCAATGAATGCCAAAGCAGAGATTCAGGCTGAATCCATCATCCTCCAGATACTGTCTGAATTTGGTTATCCACTTGCAAGGATCGAGAATACAGACATTACAGCAGATGGCGATACCCATTCTATTAATATCCAGCTGAAGATAAAAACCGGACCGCTCTGCCGCTATGCACAGGTGGATATTACAGGAAGTAAAAGTGTAAAACCTGATTTTTTTACACACAAACTACAATGGAAGCAGGGAGATCTCTATACAAAAACAGCGGTAGAGGAAACACAAAAAGACCTCATTGACTCAGGTCTATTTAGTACTGTTATTATCACCCATCCAGATGAGCTCAACGAGCATAATGAACTACCTATTCTGATCGAGGTCGCAGAAAGCAAACACCATAGTATTAATGCAGGTATAAGCTACCAAACTTATTACGGCCCAGGTCTTACCTTTGGATGGGAAAATCGCAATATCGCCGGCATGGGCCAGAGACTCTCTATACAAGGGGATATTACGCAACGAAGCCACACAGGAGTTGCCACTTACCTACATCCGAATTTTGGAAGGGTAGGGCAAGATTATGTATGGCAAGGACAAGCGATGCATGAAAACATCACACCCTACTCTGAAAGGACCTACAATCTTACCAGCCGAATCGAACGTCGCATAGGGGAGAAAATCAGGATGTCGGTCGGAGGTAAGCTCGAAAGGCTTTTTATCACATCAAGTGCTCAGAATGGACAGTACTGGCTTGTAGAAGCCCCAATCTATTTTGCTTGGAATGGCTCCAATAGTTTATTAAATCCAACGCAAGGACTGTTCTTCGAGTATACAGCAAGCCCCTGTTTTGTGATTGACCACGAAAAAGATCTATACTTCAGCAACCTCTTTTCTTTCAGCCACTACCTCCCTGTCACAAAAACACATAGCTTCTCGATTGCGCAAAAAATCACAGCCGGCTCTATCTTCAGTAAGAATAAACACATCATCCCCCTATCTAAAAGACTCTTTGGAGGCTCGGAAGAAGACTTAAGAGGCTATGCATACCAGTCAGTGAGTCCTCTGGCAAGTCCTCATAAGCCTGAAGGAGGAAGGTCGGCCATTTTTTACACACTAGAAACACGTTTTCGCATGTCACAATCGATTGGTATCGTCCCTTTTTTCGATATTGGAAGAGTCTATAGCAGCATTCTTCCATCCTTTACAGGAAAATGGCTTAAATCGGTTGGGCTAGGCTTACGATACTTTTCCTTTATGGGACCTTTCCGAATCGACGTAGGATTTCCCCTCAATAAAAGGGAATATTTAGACAATAATTATCGGATTTTAGTAAGCATAGGACAAACCTTTTAAAACTTATGAAAAATATACTGCAATATTTTATTAAAACCCTACTCTTAATCCTCCTCACCTTCCTGGTTTTATTGATTGGATCCTTCATCCTTTTACAAACCCCCTGGTGTAAGAATCAATTATGCCTTTTCTTTCATGCAAAGGCAAAAAATGCCGGCCTTTCTATAGAGATTTCGAACCTAGAGGGTATCCCCCCTTTTAAATGGGCCATTAAAACGGTTACCTTTCATTTTCAAGATGGATCAACATTGCATCTGGAAAAGGTTAAAATTAGAATAGCACTGTTCCCTCTACTACGAAATCAACTGACTATTAGTTTTTTAAATATTCAAGAAGGCACATATACCTATACCAAGCCTAAACTTACTTGGGACTGTCTAGAAAATCTCACTTTTTCCTTTCCAAAAATATCCTCCCTACCTTGTGCTTTTGCCTCACCTCATCTGCTGATTCGCCAACTCCATTTTATCAACAATCACACACAAGAAAGACATTCCTTTTCCGTTTATGGGGATGTCCATATCGAACAAGATTTAACGGATATGATGATGCAGCTGAACGTATCTCAGGCAGGATCCTCGCATGTCTGCAGCGATATTTCCATTACAGGCAGTGAGAAGAGCCAGTGGATCGATGTCCAAATCGGCTTGCAAATCCCCTCTACTGCATTCATAGACCCCTTACTAACTCTTCCTTTTGAAGTAGATTTTGCGTTAAAATCCTCGTTTAAAGGCCCATGGAGAAGCTTTACAGCACTGATTCAAGATACAGGTGATCTAGCTCCTCCGATTCAGATAGCGATGATAGCCGAGGCCCAGCACCTCAACGTCCCCACCCTCCCTATCCTAAATAACTCCTGGAAAACAAGCGGAGCCTTTTTACTCTATCCCGACTCCTCTATCGTTTGTAAAAAACTGAGTGTCCAAAGTTCTTTTTTAGAACTTATCTCCCAATTCACCCTAGATCCCACCCAACATCTAACCAAGCTAGACACCATCTTTGCTTTTTCTGATCTTTCCCTGTTTTCACCAATTACCGGGGTTAATCTAGAAGGAGATATGACAGGCAAACTCAGTTGGACCCCTTTAAAGACACTTGCCTGCATGCAGTATGGCAAGCTGTCTATAGAAGGGTTCCCTATGGATCATTCTAAGCTATTGCTCCAGGGCTCAAACGATAAAGAGGGTTGGATCGGCAAACTATCTGGATCTATTAAAGCCTCAGAAATGGACACCAAGCTTGCAGGCTCAATTACAATAGGCCATAAGGAGCTATCACTGCATGATTTTAGTCTGAGCGCGTTAGATGCCAGAATGGATATCGAAGGCAGCTACTATTGGAAGACTCCACGTATGAACATGGATATTGTCCTATCCATCCCCTCCCTCAGAGTACTGCGACCTGTACTACCCACTGATTCGGCTATAGATGGCGCCCTGGGTGGGACAGTCCATCTCCGCTCTGATGCCCCGTTAAATAGAGATATGCCGATTCCTGAGATCTCGGGCCATCTGTTTGCGAAAAACGTTCGTTACGGTAACAAGTTGATGGGCCGTGCAATATTAGATGTGCGAGCCAAAAACCTATCTGACATCCCTTCGACACAAATCAGCTTAGAGCTAGAAAATGTGTTAATGAAAAATTTATTTATTGAGCATGGCCATCTAAGCACAGAAGAAAATGGTCGACACCACCCTTTCACCTTTTCGATGAGTGGCATCTGGAAAGAGCCCCTATCTATTGATATAGCGGGGTGCTGGAGAAAAGAGGGGGATGCTGTAGAAATCGAATGCAGCCAGCTAGATGGCAAGGTGTTGCAAAAAACGGTAACGATAGAACAACCCTTTTCTCTGTATAAGAAGGGAGATCGATTTTCCTGCCACCATTTCTTAGCCCACATCGATGATAGTCTTCTGTTTTTCGATGCCCAAATAGATCGTCTGGGAGCGAGAATTACCACCAAAGCAGAGCACTTACCTCTTGATGTACTTACCATATCCACACCTGGAGTCTACCTCACCGGAACGACCTCTTTTGAAGGCATGCTCGATATGCAAGCAGATGTCAATGCTGGATACTTCAATGCCACCTTGGAGCAAGCTAGAATCTCAGAACAAGGCAAAACTGATAGTTTTAGCGCCAAAGGATCGATTCAAGCTCATCTGTATCAAGATAAACTGCAGCTATTTTCCCATGTTTATGCCACCCATGGACAATTTATTGATCTGACTGCTTCTATCCCGATCCTATGTACAACGAAACCGTTCCTGCTCACACTAGATAGGCAGAGCCCAATGACCTCTGAGCTAATCTGTGAAGGGGAGCTAGAAACGATTTTTGATTTTGTGAACATAGGTAGTCAAAAGGCGAAAGGGCTTATCTCTTCGCACCTCTTTGCCTCGGGATCTTTAGCACATCCTCATCTACTTGGAACCTTAGATCTACAAAACGGGAGATATGAAAACTATGTCAGCGGCACAAGACTTACAAAAATAGAAGGATCTATTCGTGCCGATCATCATGAGCTTCAACTGAAAAACCTCTCTTGTCAGGGAGGAAATGCAGGCACTCTTACTGCATCAGGGCAAATGAGACTGAATCAAGAAGAGAACTACCCGTTTCTGATTAGTGCCCAATTACAAGATATGCCAGTTATTAATGTAGAGATGATCGAAAGCAGAGTCAGCGGGGAGATGACGATAGAAGGCGATAGCCAAGGAGGCAATATCCAAGGCACCCTTACAGCCCCTCAAGCGATAGTCAGCATCTCAGAAACTCTACCCGAGGCAGTACCTGCACTGAACATCACTTATATCAACCGACCCATCCATCTCAAAGAGTCAAGTCTTTTAATGAACAAACCCTACCCCCTGCAATATGACGTCCAGCTGACTGCCAAAGATAATGTCATCGTAAGGGGGCGTGGGCTAAATTCCGAGTGGAAAGGAAATTTGCATCTATTAGGAAATAATACAAGCGTTTCAGGAAAAGGGACCTTGCGATTGATTAAAGGAGATTACACCTTTTCTGGGAAAAAATTCACGCTAACTCAAGGAGAAATCGACTTTACGGATAAGCCATCGGCCTCTGCCTTTTTAAAAATACTTGGCACTCTACATCTACCAGAAATGCAAGTTCAAGTGATGATGCAAGGACCTTTAGAAGCACCGACTCTTACGCTACAATCTACTCCGTATATGCCTACAAGTGCGATCCTGGCTAGGATCTTATTTAATAAAGATATCTCAGAAATCACCGCTGTACAGGCACTACAGCTTGCCAATGTAGTGGTCTCTATGTCTGGTGCTGGCGGACCAGACCTTTTAGAGGCTATTCGCAAAAGCATTGGTGTCGATAGGCTGACTATTGTTGGAAAAGAAGGCTCAGATGAAATCTCGTTACAAATCGGTTGGTATCTGACACATGGGGTAACAGTGTCTCTAGCTCAAAGCGCTACGAGCAGCGATGTAACCGTCGAGGTCGATTTAAAACATGGATTTATTTTTCAAGCAGAAACCCAAAACCAAGAAGAAGGGAAGTTCTCACTGAAGTGGAATAGAAATTACTAAGAAGGCCTATTGCAGTTTTTAGGTGTTTAACAAAATGGATCTCGAATCACTCCTTGTACAACCGAGGGATCCGTTCATTAAAAAAACAAAGAACCTCGTAAGGGATGGTATCACAGAGCTCTGCAATCTCAGTAAGAAGAATCTCTTCATCCCCTTGCCTACCGATTAACACCAGTTCATCGCCGACATACGCCTCATGACCCCCAATATCGACCATACACTGATCCATACAAATACTGCCCACAATAGGAAAGCGGTGACCCCGTAATAAGACAGAAGCTTTGCCAGAAAGAGACCGGCGTAATCCATCCCCATAACCAATGGGTATGGTTACGATACGGGTTTGTTTGCTTGTAATAAAATGGCGTCCATAGCTAATGCCCTTACCTTCAGCAACGACTTTAAAATAGGAGACCTTTGTTTTTAAGGAAAAGCAGGGCTTGATCTCTGCAAGAGCGGCTGGGCAATCTTTTGGTTTATAACCAAAAGACAACAAAGAAGGGCGGACCATATCGAAATGACTCTGTGGATAAAAAACCACCCCTGCAGAACTGGCCATATGACGCAAAAGAGGACGAACACAGAGCCTCTTGTCCTCGATGACATGTCGAAAAGCCTCTATCTGCAAAAGAGCATGAGGGTCATCGGGTGCATCGGCGGTGGCAAAATGAGAATAGATCCCAACTACATCGAAACACCCTAAAAAGAGCAAATACTCATATAAATCAATAGCACATTCAGGTCTTACCCCTGTTCTATGCATCCCCGTATCTACTTTAATATGCACCTTACACCGAATGTGATTGGGTAAGCAGATGCTAGCAACCAGATCGGCTTTATATTTTGAGCTAATAGTAAATTCTAAGCTATAAGCGATCAAATCATCGATTTGATCTTCATGGATAGCCCCCATGACAAGGATCGGTAGATCAATACCCCCCTTACGCAAAACCACCCCTTCAGACAGATGGGCAACTGCTAAGTAATCAACACCAACAGCTTGCGCCACTTGCGCAATAGGGAGTAGACCATGTCCATATGCGTTGGCTTTTACAGGAAGGCAAAATAAGGTCTGTCCGATAAATTGCTGGATGAGCAAGAGGTTTTTCTTGAACTGACCAAGATCAATTGCGATCCATGTGGGATGTGTGAAATTTGACATACTAAGACAGAGCTCCGTGACAACATAGAGTCAATACTCCATGTAAACACTATGCCTATTTATCCTGAAGCAGCAAGTATCTCCATCACAAAAAAACGAGCCTATCCAAGAGACGTATGCCTAAGGCAAAACCTCTCTACAAACGTTACTGGATTCAAAAGCATATCGCCCATGAAAAATTGCTACATACGCTCGACAATTCTGTCATAAAAAACTCTTAGGTTTAAAATCGATTGTTTCGATATCAAAAATCGAATATATGAACAGTACAAATAAAAACTAAGATATTAGCCTACTATTTTTGATCAAGGAGTCAGGTTTATGGATAATACAAGCGGTATATTGCGATTTTTTCAATCGATTTGTCGATTTAATTTTGGAAACTTCGAGAAAGAAGAGTTTAAAAAATTTCTTAGAATGGGTGTTATTTTTGCATTGATGATCGGAGTGTATTGGACATTACGTCCTCTGAAAGATGCGGTTTTTATTCAACTCGTAGATAAATTGCAGCTCCCATTCGCCAAAACGGTCTCGGTTATCGCTCTCTTGCCTCTGGTTATCTTTTACACGAAGTTGCTTGAAAAGACTTCACGGGAAAAAATGTTGGTCATTTTACCCGTCTTTTATGGAGTTGCAGTTGTTTTTTTCAGCTTTTTGATGATGTGGTTTCAGGCTCCTGCTGAGACCATTGCAAGCCGTCCCTTCTTTCTCTTGGCCGCTACCAAGGTGGTTGGTTATCTGTTTTATGTTTTCGTAGAAAGTTTCGGCTCTTTGGTGATCGCCCTCTTTTGGGCATTTGCAACCGACACAACGAATGCAGGTGCAGCAAAAAAAGGCTTTCCCCTCGTAGTTGCTATT
>CAMDPQ010000013.1 GCA_945905275.1 Chlamydia trachomatis | reverse complement strand
TTTCTCTCTCTTGAGCCTAAACTGGAAAAAAGAAGAGTCACCTGACTACTTTTTTCTTCTGAACAAAAAGCCTGTAAAAAACCTGTAGACCACCCTCTTCCTAAAGCATCAAACACTCTAAATTCAACTTTGACACCCTTAAACGTACTATGAGTGGTTTCTACAATAGAGTCTTTCATTACGGAATGAGCAGCCTTTCTTACAGAATCTGCACAAATCTTTTCGCCTTTTGTAAGGGCAGAAGGCTTTACCCTTCTAACACTTAAAACGAGTTTAAACTCAAAACACAGAATTTTAAGCATTTCACTGATGAAAAGCAAGGAAGAAATACTCTCTTCTAACAGTTGCATCTCACTGCAAAAAATATATTGAATGTCAAAACAAGATTCCCGGGTTTTTAATAAGCCACAAGAGAAATCTTGAAGATCATGATCGTAAAAGGAAACTTGCTCCGATACTCTACGATAGGATGATTCTGCTACAAATGAGGCTCGCTTAGCCAAAAGGTCTGAGGTTAACGGCATAGACTCTAGATATTCAGAATCCTCTAATGCACAAGGACTTGGCAGTTTAACAAAAGAAAACCTAGCCTGCACTAGAGCTTCTCTCAAAAAAAGAGATAAATCGTTGAATAAAGCCTCTCCTTTGGGACGCCATAACCAAACACCAGAACGACCTAATAAAGAACTGAACAAATCTAGCTCAAGACCTAATTGCGGGTGAAGACGCTTAACTAAATCTACCTCTTCCTTTAAAAACTTCTTTAACGACTGCTTATCCGAGCTGGCAGCACCCCAAATACGAATGATATCACGCCCATCCCTCACGCCCGTTTTCTCAAAACACTTTAATTTAACAGCTCCTGCCTCACTTGTAGAACAAACACCCAAACCCTCCTCTAAGCAATCTAGAAACTGACCAATTTGAATGATAACAACTAAAGAAGAGTCCAATCCAGCGACATCTCGAGCACGAAAAGGCTCTTTATGAAATGTTAGCATTTCACTGGCGCTAAATGGAACCATTTCCAACTCCTTAATCGGAGACGACTCTTTGATAAGTCCTGTCATCCCTTCTTCTATAAGAACAAGGAAAGGGGCCTGAAAGGAAAAAGGGAAAGCAAAGTCGTAATAGAATCCAAGAGGGGTAGCCCCTCCACCCAAAAGACAAGCTTCTGGAAATGTTTTTTTGACAGAAGCTGCCAGCAAAATACTAGCAACTCTTCGAATATGCGGAATGCTATTTAATAAATTCATAATGTATTTGGGACATAGCTGACTCGAACAGCTGACCTCCACGATGTCAACGTGGCGCTCTAACCAACTGAGCTAATATCCCGTAATGGTTGAAAAATTTCAAATGACAATAATCTTCAGGTTTTTTCTTTGCAAGGAAAAATCATAGATATGAACATAAAACTTAGGATTTTCGAATAAACCCTCATTGCATTGAAAAAATATGGCGATCATATAACCAGCAGGCTCAAAATCATGACTTGAACTTACATAAGAGCTCCTATATTCAACGATCTAGAAAAGAGGATCGCCGTTATGAACTTTTGCAAACCATCTTAACCTTTTGAACAAAGACACCCTAATGAAAAAATCGCGAATACCCTGCGATATAAACCAGAGCTTTGCATGGAGAGATCAGGCAGAAGGAATTCAAAAAGAACCTGTGGTTATTTCATCGAGAATCACTAGCTCAAAATCTCGTTCCCACCTTATAATATAGACTCTTTACTTACGTGTAATTGGTTATGCAAAGCGGTTTAACTCTCTTCCCCTCCCCTATTCCTATGGCACATCAGCTATGGAAACAAGTCCTCTCATCCGGTGATATCGCAATCGATGCAACAATGGGTAACGGGAAAGATACGCTCATGCTTGCTAAATACCTTACATCCCTCGGAGGCGGCACAGTGCTTAGCTTCGATATTCAAGAAAAGGCCTTATACAATACTGAGGCCCTATTAAAAGAGCACCTCCCATCCTACCAGACCATCGTCCACTTACTTCTTCGTTCGCATGCAGAATTCCCAGAAAATATTCAGCCTGAATCAGTTAAATTAATCGTATATAATCTCGGATACCTACCGGGCGGCAACAAAACACTAACTACAATGACGGCAACAACGCTGCAAAGCGTGGAAAAGGCCTTATCACTCCTTTGTCATGTCGGGGTATTAAGCCTGACTTGCTATCCTGGCCATCCAGAGGGTAAAAAAGAATGGCATGCCCTACAAGCCCTGCTCACAAACCTTCCAAAAAACCTGTACTGCGTTACCCACCATCAGTGGATGAATCGTCACGATAGCCCCACCCTTATCCTTATTCAAAAAGGGCTTCATCCTTTTTCAAGTTAAGTTTTTTTGTTTACAACATTTCACAAACTCTTTATTTCATAAGATTCAACCCATTTTATTTCTAACTGGATGCCTTTTATAACCACCCTTGCACAGAAGTAAAATAGTGTAGCGCATTGATTTCCATTTGAAATTATCTATATAATAAAAAAGGAATGCTGTGTTTATTCAGAAAACAAAAACACATGCAGGGATACTAGAATGATTAGAACAATCCATCAACAGACGGACCATATCTCAAAAGAACTCTCTAAAATCGAAAGTCGATTACACCTTCCCATTAACTCGCAAACATGCAAAATGCTTTTCCATAAACTAGATCTGACAAGTCACTCTCTGCAAGAGCTAAAACAACAGATCAAAAAAACCGGTAACATCTTCACCCATTCTCACTTTTCCCATATCGAACAACTCGAAAAACAAGCCTGCTTCCTTTACGGTAAAGCACTCGATAAAAAAGTAGATTTTCAAATAGAACAAATCCGTAAAGAAACAACGGAGCTACAAAAGGGCCCAACTGCAAAAATCGCAAAACAACTAAGCCAGCATCTAAAGACACTTCTTCATGATCATCGTCCCGGTCAGGAGCATCAAAAAACCCTTCAACAAGCAAGACAGACCTTAGACGGCATACCGAAAAAATGTGATGTCATGAAAGAACTGTCCGTGCTATCAACTGAAGAGCTACTCGAATTAAGCATCTCTTCCAATAATAAAAAAACAATCTATGCTGCACTACGACAAAAACAGGAACTTTCTCATTGGAATGCTAAAGCCTTAATGCGCTGCATAGAAGAATACAGCCAGCTGAGAGCTCAAAATTACTTTGCAGAGACAGTCTTAGAGCAGGAGCTCCCTGGGCCGATTGATGCCGCAGAAAGCGGGAAGGGCGGGTAAGCTATAGACAGCGCCTTTTTAGCAGCATCCATGATATAAAAAGAACCACAGACGACCTGAATAGAGTCTTGATCATTTCCCATTTCCTGGATTGCATCTGCAATCGAATCACAAATCATATAATCAAAATAGCCCATTGACTCCAGCACGGCAGCTAGATACTCCTTAGGAGCCGCCCTTGCCCCTTCTGCCTGCACAAGAAAAATCTGAGCACAATACTGCATGGCTATAGCTAAACAGCCAGCCACATCTTTATCGGATGACATCCCTATCATAGAAGAGACCTTTGCGTCATGAAATCGCTGTTTTATATCTTGAAATACACGATGAAAAGCATCGGGGTTATGAGCCACATCAAATAAAAAAGAACCGATCTGCTCCATTCTACAAGAAGGTCTATAGGCGACACCCTGTGCAATAGCTTGAGCGCTAAGCTTAGGAAAAAGGGTAGTGAGCTGTGCACAGGCAAGGTTTGCAATACCCTGATTTTCTTTATCGTAAGACCCATCTGATTGCTCGGCAATAAGGACCGTACAATCTAAAGATCGCGCCATCTCAAAAATAGGGGCAAGGGAGGCTTTTGGTCCTAATACTAAAGGAATATTCCTCTTACAAATTCCCGCTTTTTCCTTAGCTATTAACTCTTTAGAATCCCCCAGCAAGCGTGTATGATCTAAAGAGATGGAGGTGATTACACAAAGAACTGGATTATACACACGTGTCGCATCAAGCCTCCCACCAATACCTGTTTCTATTACTGCAATATCTACTTGCATCTCCTTGAAATAGAGGATACTTAAAAGCGTTGTATATTGAAAAAAATTTAAAGCAATACCCATCCCTTGCGCCATGGCATATAGATACTGTAACCACCCCTCCACCTTTTCAAAAGAAATAAGCTCAGAGCACACCTGAATTCGCTCGACATAACAATGAAGATGGGGAGAGGTAAAAAGCCCTACACGATAGCCAGCAGCTTCTAATGCAGTCGCTATTTTAAGGCATACAGACCCTTTACCGTTAGATCCGGCCACATGGACAGCGAGCAAGCCTTCTTGTGGGTTACCCAATTTATTTAATAAAGCAAACAGTTCTTCTAAGCTTGCAGACGGAGGGTACTCGAGAGAGAGGATATCATCTAAGACAGAAAAACCACTAAGCATACTGAGGAAAAATCTCCAGAAATTCTTTCCGAGGTACCCATGAGCAACCCAAAGGAATATACGGCTTGATGCTGCCGTGAAAATCAGAACCACCACTCATTAATAAAGACCTTTCACGGGCAAGTTTAATCCAACGCCGCTCTTTTTCTTTTGCACATCTTGCATAATAACATTCGATCCCATCAAATGGATGGTTTAAGATTTCTTTGACAAACTGACCATCTTGGATGAGATGCGGATGAGCTAAGAATACTTTTCCTTTAGCCTGCCGGAGCACATCAATTACTTCATCAATCGAACCATTCTCCCCCTGTTCATAGCAACATTTACCATCACCCAGATATAAAGAAAATGCCTCCTGAATCGACTTAACATGCCCTTTCTCCATAAGAATCTTAGCTATATGTGGCCGACCAATCGCCCGCTCAAAGACTTCTAAAGACTCGAGCTCTTGAGGATCGATGATAAACCGAAAACGGGACAGTTTCTCGAGGATCACAAGATTTCTTTTTTTCCTTCCTTCTTGTTGTTTGCTGCAAAACTCATGCAAGACAGGGCATTCAAGATCAAAATTATATCCGAGAATATGCACATTCTTTTTTTTATAAATCGATGAAAATTCCACCCCAGTACCAAGCAGCAACCCTTTTTCCTTAGCATAAGGAACGGCCTCTTTATATGCTTCGACTGTATCATGATCTGTAATGGAAAGAGCTGTTAACCCTATCTCTAACGCTAAATCAATGAGCTCAATAGGGGTGCAGCTTCCATCGGAATAAAGGGTATGGGTATGCAAATCCGCTCGAAATGAGCTTACGTCTTGTTCTGATAAGGGATGCATCTTATTTCCATTTCCAATTCAATACCTGTACTTTGTTTAACCTTGTCCTGAACCTGACAGGCTAGAGCTAGAACATCTTCTGCCCTGGCACTATGTTGATTAACGATAAAATTCGCGTGCAGGGTAGACACTTGAGCGTCACCGATAGAGAGACCTTTTAAACCTGCTTTTTCTATGAAAAATCCTGCAGCACCGCCTTTAGGATTGCGGAAAACACAACCCGCTGATTTATCCCCATAAGGCTGCGTCCTCGTTCTATATCGAATGATGTCGATTTGCTTACCTCTAGCTTCTGCACAAGGGGTTAAAGCAAATCTTGCAGCGACGATCGATCCTCTTCTCTTTTGGAACGAAGAACTGCGATATGAGAATTCCAGAAGATCCCGATTCAAGATCTCCAACTCCCCTGCTTCACTTACATAATGAACCTCTACGAGGTGATCTTTTGTCTCCTGATAACTGGCACCTGCATTCATATATATAGCCCCACCTACACTGGCTGGAATGCCTGATGCAAATTCAAGACCCGATAAACCTTTTCTAGCTGTCTGAACACCTAGCAAGGAAAAACTGTAGCCGGCGCCTACAAAGACCTGACTGCCTTCAAGGTGAAAAAAAGAAATCTTATTTAAGATGACACAACCATCAAAACCCCTATCATCAAAAAGGCAATTGGATCCTTTACCTATAACGATATAGTCAATTCTCTTCTGATGGCAGAATAGAAGCAGCTCCTGCATCTCTGCAATGGTGGAAATTTCAATGTAATATCGAGCGAAACCGCCAATACCTAAGGTAGAAAGCTCTTTGAGAGATTTATCCGGTAAGAACCGGGATAGGTAATTCATTTTGAGGCCCTACTGCAGAGGTTTCTTTTAGCTCAGATTGAAATATAGCATCGAGCACAGCATTAATAAATGAAGCACTCTCGATTGTCGAGTATTTACGTGTTAATCTAATGGCTTCTGCAATTGAAACTTTAGGGGGCAAAGAAGGAACATACAGCATTTCATAGATAGCAAGTCTTAAAAGATTCAGCTCCACCTTAGGAATGCGATGCAGTTCATAAGAGATAGAATATTTGGTAATCTTTGCATCGACATCTGTTAAATGCAGGGCAATCTGCTTGAGCTCATCTAGCATTTCTCTTACAGCTCTACGAGAAACTAAAAATTGCTTCATGATAAATTCACTTAGCTCATCATCTTCAACCCCTGTAAAATCATAGCTAAACAAGATTTGAAAAAGAATTTCTCTACGCTTTTGCTGTGGTAATGTCATAATGAACCCTTAAAAAGAGATAGCTTACCATATCTTTTAGTTTCCATGCATCAATAAACCTTAAACTCCACTCTCATTAAACATTAAATTTGACTTCTGAGCATCCAAGCCTGTTTTTCATGCATATTCAACGCTCTCCCCAAAAGATCGATAGTTGCCGCATCATTTTCTTTTTCAGCAATTTGCGATAAATTTCTTGCGCTTCTAATGATAATTTCATGCGCCCTTACCAGCTCCTGGACCATCTCTTTTGCAACTAAAACTTTTGTCTCCTCTTTGACAGCAGTTTTTTCTTTAAAAGCAGAAAAAGAAGCATCGATAAACAGACCCAAAGCCCGGATTCTTTCCGCTAATTCATCTATATGTTCAGCAAGCTCGACATACTGCTTTTCAAAGAGCAGGTGAAGAGAGAAAAACTCACCTCCTGTAACATTCCAATGAAAGCTTTGCGTTTTAAGATAGGTTGCATATGTGTCGGCAAGTAAAGAAGCCAACCCCTCTGAAATGCGTGTACGTGATCCATCTGCTAACCCTGTTTGAATCTCCATAGACCCTCCTTTTTTTGTAGACATACCAGAAAAGGGAGTAAGTTGCACACAGAAATTTATTGAAAAAACAACAGATTCTTGTTAGCTTTCTCTTTTGACGAATCAACATAACCTAAGGACCTTGACGTGCTAGGCATTTTTTTAGATACGGAAGCGAACGGACTGAATTACAGAAAACACCAACTAATTGAGCTAGCTTTGCGCATCATTGACATGGCAACGGGAGAAGAAAAAGCAAGATATGAATCGGTTGTCTTTCACACTTTTGATACGTGGGAACTCAGTGACCCCTCAAGTCTACAGGTCAATGGATTTACCTGGGATGAAATAAGCTATGGCAAACAAAAAGAAACGATTGCAGAAGAAATCATCGCCCTTTTTCATCATCATAATATCCAAAGAGGCCAAGCTGTTTTTATCTGCCAAAACCCCTCTTTTGACAGAGCTTTTTTTTCACAAATTATAGATCCTGATCTCCAAGAAAAACTCTTATGGCCCTACCACTGGCTAGATCTGGCTTCCATGTACTGGGCAAAAAGCCTGCAGAAAGCAAAAACACAGCCTATACCAATGCCTTGGGAAACTGGTTTATCTAAAGATACAATTGCACAAATCCATAAACTTCCTTCTGAAGAAAAACCCCATCGAGCAATGAATGGGGTGGATCACTTAGTGATTTGCTACGAGGCAATAGTGGGCTTCCCCCTTAAAAGGGTTAATAACTATTAGGACCCATTTTTACCTTGCCTCTAAACACTCTATAGATACAGAACCCATACGCGAGCACAAGAGGGATTCCAATACACACAATAATGAGAAGAACAGATAAGGTTAGTGGTGAAGAGCTGGTATTAAAAATGGTTAAACTATGATCTGGATGTACAGAGGATCGGATCAGGTAAGGGAATGTACCTATCCCAAAGAGCAAAATAAGCAAAGCAATCACACTGCAAGAAGAAAGAAAGGCAAGACCATCATTCCCTTTAGAAAATTCCCTGGGGATGTTAGCAAAAGATAGCATAGCAAGAACTGCCACACCAAAAAGCCAAGGCATATCTCTTAATCTTTCTGTCATAAAAGGCAGATAAATCAAAGTCGCAACTGTTAATAAAAAATACATAATCGCAAAAAAAATCATGCATCGACTAGCCCAAATTCGGAGTCGATCATGCAGAGAATCCTCTGTTTTCATGACAAGATAAATAGCGCCATGCATCATTAACAGAGCCACGCTTGTAATGCCGACTAAGATGGGATATGGCCTAAAAAATAAAGCCGCATTCCCAATAAACTGCATATGTTCATCGACCGGAAGCCCTTCGACGAGGTTTCCTAAAATAAGCCCTATCGTAAAGGCGATAATTACACTTGCACAAGAAAATACAAAATCCCAAGTCGAGCGCCATAAAGGATGCTTTTCCTTACTGCGAAATTCAATAGCCACGGCCCTAAAAATCAAGGCTGCAAGCAGGACCATGACAAAATCATAAAAACCGGAACATAAAGCAGCGTAGACGGGAGGAAAACCAGAGAGCAAAGACCCTCCTACGATCACTAGCCAGACCTCATTTCCATCCCAAACAGGACCAATAGAATTGAGAAAGATTCTACGTTCTTGATCCTTTTTCGTGAAGAAATTCAGAATCCCTACACCTAGATCAAAACCATCAAGAACTGTATAGGCGATGACACTAAACCCTATGACTGCATACCACAAAATCATTAAATAACTTTCATTCATTGCCTACTCCTTAAACGGGTTGGAATATACGCTCTCCCCAGAATCGTCAGAATCGTCAATCGGACCATGTTTAATTTTACGATCCAAAAGAAAAGCAAATAAGGAGAATAGTAAAATATAGATGACGATGAACATCGTAATTGAGCTAACCACCTGAGAAGCCTGAATATTTGTAGATACTCCATCAGCAGTACGTAAAAGCTTATATACAACCCATGGTTGACGACCGGCCTCTGCAGTAATCCAACCACATTGATTAGCCAGCTGAGGAAATAAGACGGAAGCTACAAGCAATCGCAAAACCCATTTTGCTCCAGAGAGCTTTTTCTTATACAGAAAATACAAAGCCAAACCAGTTGTAAAAACCATAGCACCCCACATAGTGATCATCATATGGTAGGACTGAAACACAAGAGCTACATTAGGCCATTCGTCTCTAGGGATGGAGTCTAAACCAGGAACGGGCTTCTTAACATCTTTATATGTGAGAAAGCTTAAAAGACCAGGGATTTTTAACCCATGAACCTTTTCCTCTTTAGTATCTACCCAGCCAAAAGCATAAAGTGGGGTATAGGGCTCTGTCTTATACACTCCTTCCATAGCAGCAAGCTTAGCGGGTTGATTTTGAGCCACCCCCTCTGCTGTGCTATCCGCAGATATCAATTGCAAGATCAGAACGATAAAGGCTGAAATCAGTCCAAACTTCATACAAGTGGTCGCAAACAGAATATGCTTGCCCTTCAAAAAGTAATAAGCACTTACACTAATAATAAGAAAGATTCCCGCTAACCAGCACCCTAAAATAACATGCACTAAACGGTCTACAGCAGATGGATTAAAGATCATCTGCCATAAATCTGTCACGACAGCTTTTGTTTCTACTCCATCCGATACGATTTTAAATCCAGCTGGAGTCTGCATCCAAGAGTTAGCCACAACAATCCAGACTGCACTAAAGTGAGAGCCTAACGAAACGAGAACCGTAGACAGGTAATGAATTTTGACAGAAACCCTTTCCCAACCAAACATCATCAAACCTAAAAATCCAGCTTCTAAAAAAAATGCAAAGACACCCTCAGCTCCCAAAGCGCTTCCAAAGACATCGCCAATAAACCGGGAATATCTCGACCAGTTGGTACCAAATCCAAACAACTGAACAAGGCCTGTTGCTACACCTAAGGCAAAGGTTAATCCAAAAACCTTAATCCAAAATTTAGCAATAGTTTTGTAATGAGGGTTTTTTGTTCTTACATACATCCCTTCAATAATAACAAGCATCAAACCAAGACCTATGCTTAAAGGAGGATAAATATAGTGAAACATGCTCGTTAAAGCATATTGAATCCTGGATAGCAAAACTACATCCATATAGACAATCCTTGCGCTGAGAAAATAAATAAAGCCAACTGTACCTTAGAAAAAGTTAATACTAAAGCAATCTAAGAAACAGGTCTATTTCTTTTGCAGCTTTCTTTCATGTAATTCGAAGATCCATTTAATGGGATCTGATGGATCCTAAAACGACTAATGCATGGGTACGCAAAGCCTCTGCAGCCATCTGCAGTGCTTCGGGGTCCGTGGTTTTTTCATCTAGCAAAGAAGCTCTCTTGATTAACTGATCTTGCGTGAATCCCGCAAAGCCTTCTTGATAAACGTAAGGGCTCTGCCTGTATAGGAAAGGAATGAACATAATAACCTCTCAGTTCCCGCCTTATTACCAAGAAACTCTTGTTAGAATCAAGTTTTTTATAGGATCACACAATAATCATCAAAAAAAAACCGATACTAGATATCGAATAGGCTCATAAATAAGCCAGGATCTAGCAGAAAAAATGCATTGATTTAAAGCCCTTCTATTGTTAGTGTTTTTGGCGTGATACTTTCCACTAGCGAAATTTTGTTTTTGACTTTTTTTATCATTTACTCAAAATAAGCCTGAGAAATTACCAATTCTCGGATAGGACAGTTTAGAAAAACCAGAGAAGATCTTGACGCAAAAAAGGAAAAAAAATGCATTTTTTCCATTCACTAACTCCTCTTATTGAAATCATCGTGATTACAATCATGATTAATTACCTATTGACCTTTTTTTGGAATACACGATCGATGGATTTAATGCTCGGTTTGCTGGCTTTCCTACTTATCTTTGCGGCTACTTCCTGGTTTAACCTCCCTATTTTACATACAATTATGCTCCTTGTATCGAATGCAGCCGTTATCGCGATTTTAATTATCTTTCAGCCGGAACTGCGTATGGCTTTATCTAAGCTCAGTCTAAAAGGAAAACGATTTCGGGAAGTCACCGAGTTCGATAAATTCTTAGACCAGCTAGCCACGTCGACATACAGGCTATCGGAGAAACGAGTAGGAGCCCTCATCGTTCTAGAAAACGAAAACCTCCTAAATGAATATGCAAATAAAGCGGTACGACTCGACGCTGATTTCTCCTCTGAGCTACTCGAATCGATTTTTGCCATAGCGACCCCACTACATGATGGGGCCGTTATTATCCGAGATAAAAAACTGATCGCAGCAGCGGTCATCCTCCCCTTAGCCGAAGATAGCTCGCAGCTGACTCGATCCATGGGAACACGCCATAGAGCAGGCCTTGGGATTTCTCAAACTACTGATGCTCTAGTCATTCTAATTTCTGAAGAGACTGGAAAAGTATCGATTGCCAGGGAAGGGATGATCACACGAGGGATTAAACCAGATAAATTTAAAGGGATTATCCGGAGCATTTTTACACCGCCTCCATCAAAAACCTTTAAAAGTCGCTTTCAGTTTAAAGAATGGATTAACCAATGAAAACACTGTTAACCTCTTTTTTTTTACAACACTGGCAGCGAAAATTAGTTTCTTTGATCTTAGCCACCATCATCTGGCTGGTCGTAAATCATTCTTTAACATCGACCAAAACCATTGCTAATGTAACTGTACGCATTGTCAATGTACCTCATGGAAAAACGATAGAAGGAATGCAGTCGTCAGGCAAGCTTAATAAAAGACTCACCTTATCTCTCGTAGGCAATACCACTCTGCTTGAAGAACTAACTTCGAATGATCTTGAGGTAGTTATTGATGCTTCTAGTAAATCAGATGAATGGATTTCAACGATCTCTAAAAAAAACTTAGTTTCCCTGAATCCAGAGATCGACATCTCTAAAGGAATCTCGAGAGTCTACCATCCAAGTTTCATTGTCAGACTCACAAAGCTGACTTCAGAAAAAATCCCCATTGAAATTACACAGCCTATCGGTGAACCACCTAGAGGCTATCAATTTCTTGATGTATGGCCCTATCACCTGCAACTAACAGCGAGCGGTCCGGAAGATGTCATTAAACGCCTATCCTTAAAAGAACAAAAGCTCACTTTTAACCTCAATGACATCTCTAAAGGACAATTAGACATCCTGACTACAGCAGAAAATGAAGAGAAAAATGAAGTTGTAAGCTACTATGTCCCCGACCAGTGGAAGCAAATTAATATCCCTTTACTTGCTGATGAACCGATTCAAATTGATGATCCTCAAGGAAAAGGATTGAGAATTGATTTTATTAGATGTAGCACCTTACCGATTCATTCTTCGATTGTCATAGCCGTTTTTTTTCCTCCTGAATACAGTGCAATCCTTAATCCGGAAGCATATCAGGTCCAGCCCAACGAGGTCATTGCAAGTAAAAATGGGATTTTTACACTGAATATCCCTCTCTATGCCAAGGGGGTGGATCGACTTTTTATGGATGTTGTAAAAGATATGATAGCAATCGTCTTTATAGCTGTACCTACCGCGCAAAGAAACTGCCTGGATTGGAGCATACAATTTGTAAATCCCCGTGCTCTTGAAGATTTATATGTATCAAGACTATTTTCTGATACCTCAGATGAAGACCTTAGAGTAATGAAACCAAATCTTCGAGAAGAATATTTACGCAATCGATTTCGGAGCTATATGAATCGATTCCAGTTATTTACCGATGGTGAAGAAAAGCTATACTTAGAAGCCACCTTAGAAGAAGGAGCTATTATCATTAGAAATACGACAACAGAATCTATACGCGCCATCCCTAAAACATGACTGCAATCACTGTCCTTAAAAGCACCATTGCCCATCTTGGAGGCCTTGAAAAATATACAATGCGCCTGGCCAACGCTTTTGTAGATCAGGGGCAACGGGTAGTATTGCTTACGACCGGGGACACCAAACAAATCGATCGATTAAAAAATATGGAAGTTCATAGCCATCGGTTTAAAAGCCGCCTTAGCGTGAATAAAATCACTGAATTTGATCGATACTGCAGTGCATTATTACAACAACAGCCCTCAGAGATCATATTTGGACTCGATCGCAATAGAGATCAAACACATATTAGAGCAGGTAACGGCGTCCATGCGGCCTATCTCCATCAACGCAAAAAAACGGAAGGACTGCTTAAAAAGATCAGCTTCTATTTTAACCCACTACACAAACTCTTGTTATCAATAGAAAAAGAGTCTTTTGAAAACCCTAAGCTACAGACCCTGTTCACCAATTCTAGGATGGTAAGAAATGAGATCCTATCCTACTATAACGTGGACGAAAAAAAAATACAGGTCATCCATAACGGGGTTGAGTGGCAGGAAATGCAAACTCCTTTCGAAGCGGCCCTTGACCTCAAACCTCTGTACTGTCGGGAACTGGGTCTGAATCCCCAAGATTATCAACTACTCTTTATTGGCAATAACTTCGTTCGCAAAGGGCTTATGGAGCTACTTCACTCCCTCTCGGCTCTATTAAAATATGACTTTCACCTCTCTATTGTAGGAATAGATAAACACACTCTTTTTTTTCAAAATGAAACGCAGAGACTAGGTCTCGGCCGCAAAGTGACATTTTTCGGTCAAAGAAGGGATATCATTAAATTTTATCAAATCGCCGACTGCTTAACCATCCCATCCCACTATGATCCATTTGCCAATGTCACACTAGAAGCTCTGGCGATGGGTCTTTATGTCATTTCCTCTAGGCAGAATGGAGCATCGGAGGTTCTACTGCCTGATTCAGGGTCTATACTACAAGATCTGCATGATACAGACTGCCTGATAGGTGCCATTCAAAAAGCCTTTCAACATCCTAAAAAACTATCTCAATCTGCCTTGATTAGAAGCGGAGTACAGCACCTAGACTTCAGCAGGCAACTTTCTTTGATGGTACAAAAAACACTTTCTAAATAAAGTCCTCTGGCTATCCCCAAGCACCTTAAGAAGAAGTGCTTGAAAAAAGAACCAGCCTTTTTCCTCTTAAAGATGTCCCTGCTTACCTCCTTAAAATGGGACAGGATCACCTAGTCTGCCATCAATCCGATCTAGCGACTTATACGGCTTATTACATAAATAATTTACAAAGAAGCAATTACATCTATCAGTTAATAAATAAATCTATTGAAATCTTAATTAAGAATTAACACTAAACCTATAAAATAATAGTTATATTAAAAAAATAATTAGAGTGACTTTTATGGCATCACAGTTACCAGATAGAGCTTCCCCCTCACGAGACGAGACAAGGGATACTAGCAGGGTTGATACACTTTTAAAAACCCCTACAACCCTGTCATTAAGCCCACACCAAACCAGATCTGCCATCCCTAAGGAACTCGTCACCCATATACAGGAAGAGGTAATAAGACTACTGCAGGTACATCACCCAAAGGAGAAGATTACCACTGAAATCAGTCTTAAAGGAAGTACAGTGACAGACTGGCTAATGGGTCAAGAATTTACGGCAGACTTAGATTTTGTCATTAAATTTCTTTATAATCCCGATACAGCGCCACCATTTTCCTTTCAAGACACTGAATTGAATGAGTTGATGCAGACCGTTCTATTAAACGCCTTTATTAGGATAAGTGGGGGCGAGGGGGGTAGTGCCCTATTAGAGCTCAATAAACCAAGCCAGAACTCAAGCATTTTACAGGATTTACCTAGTTCCTTGGGTATCGATTATCAACATATTTTTCACCCAACCACAGGGACCTTTAAAAAACCATTAACCTCCTTTCAAGATACAACCAAGAAAATATGGAAGCACATTACCTGCTTTAGACTAGCGAAACCAACTCAAGCCGCATGCGCCGCCGGTCCTGAGGTCGATATTACCTGTGTATTTTGCCCACAAGAGCTAGCGAGCTCCCCAGATTTCCTCCATAACGCAGTATCCATTCTAATTCGTGATCGTGAATATCTCGTGCAATTTTCCGAAAACCAAACAGCTGTAATACAGGCTTTAAGAGAAAGGTCTATTGTCGTCTTAGATCCCCAGATGCATAACGGCCTTTTCCGACTGCTTTATGAAGCAGTCGGAAAAGGCCGTCATATTTGCAATAAGCCAGAAGACTATACTAAAGGGATTACTCTACTTGCACAAGCCGTAGATAAGCCTAAATCGTTCCAGTTTTTTTGGAAATTTATGAAAGAAAAATCCCAATCACGAGGACCAGACTTCCCTCTATATTTCCTTATGACAGCCTACACAACAGCATCGCTTATAGCAAGGGCAGGGTCCAGATCTGAACAAGGGGCAAGCACAGCTCTTCCTCTCGACCCTCTCGGTTTTTTTAAAAAAATTATCATTACAAATAAAGCCCAGTATCTAAACCTCCTCCCCTATTGGGCACAGCAGCTTTTTAACGAACCGGGGGACCAATGCCCTCTAGAGAGTCTGGCACAAATAGCCACTTTACAAGCCCACTTTTCCCCATCTGAGCAGTTTGAGGTAACCCCTGCGGCTGATGAAATCTTACGCATTACAGGAAACAGGTGGACAGGGTATCTTCATTGCTTCGATAAATCCCTTGAAGAATTACTAAGCCTTGTAACAAAGCTCCCTGACGCCTTGCTCCAATCTGCATTGACGGAAATCCTTACCTCTATCCCGAAACAAATCAAAGGACACGATCGCTGGCTATGGCTGTTTTCTCAAACGTACGGAACAGACAAAGAAATCAAAATCGCTCAAAAGGAAAACATCGCGGGGTACTTACCAACTCTTGCACGATTCCAGCTTATGGAATCCAAGCTCACAAAAACAGATACCCCTCAATTCCGACTACACCAGCTATTACAAGACCTCATTCTTGGCATAGATGAGCAAGTCATACCCACTAGTTACAAAGAACTTCTTAACACAAACCCGACCTTATCACCAGAGCTCACCTGTTTATTACCTGCATACCAAGCATCTATGCCTAAACCCGCTTTACAGGCAGGCAAAGACTCTTTGCTAAAAGGCAGCCCAGCGTGGCTTCTTGATTTCCATCGTTTTTATCCCGTAGAAGGGAAAGATCTGGCCGCATTATTAGTAAAGGACACACACCCCTCTCTCGAATCGATTCAGTTTATAAATGCACTCTCTAGAATAGATGAGACCGGCATTCTCACTTTTCATTGCTTTAAGGCTCTATCTAACATAGAAGATCAACAAGCCTGTTTTAGAGCCGATCCTGAAAAATGGAGCCAGCTTCTATCTATGCAGCCTGTAGATCCACAAACCTTCATCCCTTGTTTATTAGCGACTACAACGCTCGCCGGGGAAAACGAATGTCTTTTGGCAGCAAAATATATCCAAACCAAGCTTTTACAGATGGATCGACCCGTAAAGCTCGCGCTGAAATATCTACCTCGTTTAAAAGAACTAATCCTTAAGCATGGGATCTCATTCTTTAGAGAATACCCAAAACTGATCCTAGATTTGAGCACAGCAAACCAGAAGGGGAAGCCAAACGAAGATCTTGATCTTTACCTTAAAGCGGAAAATAAAGAGCTAACCGATGGAGACCTAAAGATTGCAGCTCATGTCACAAGGTATGCCACCTCTAAAAAACAGGATCAGGCACAAATACTAAAAGACTTATTAGATTTAAGCTCAACTCATCCTCTGCCTATAAGGTTGATCGAGCCCCTTTTAACAGCCGTGAGCACGAACACCCACAACTCTACGGTTGAAGCCCAAAAATCCCTGCTTGCTTTTATTAGATGGGCTGCATGTAGCCAGATTAATCCAGGGCAATTAGATAGATACCTCGAAAAAAAACAGATACAAACTCTATATGCTACTGAGCTAAAGCTTGATGAACAGCTACAACACTGCAGCGCATTAAAAAATTATCCCTCTTGGCCTATCCACGCACCTGCATATCATAGCACCCTAAAGATTCGAGATGCTTTAAAACCACAGGATAAACAGGCCTTATCCACATATTTTGCTGCAGTCAAAAGGAATACTCCCCAGGTATTTTCTCAGTTTATAGAAGCCTTTTTAATAGACACCAAGACCAAGCTGCCACCTCCACAATACCCTCTTCTGTTAGATCTTCTTATCAACGAACCGGGGGCGCTAACTCCCGCTCAACAAATGCCACTAATTATAAAATTATTAGAAAGAGCTAGAATAGAGTATCCCACCATACACCTTGGAACCATCGACACGTACTTAAAGGCTATAGAAACAAGCTTAGATCCCGATGCTTTAGATCAACTAATCCTTCAGGTAAGCTTTCTTATAGGCACGAGCGCTACTGACAGAATGACCATCAATACTCTCGGAGAAAGGATCCTGACCGCGATTTCCTCTAACTCGAATCCAAAGAACTCTTACATCCTAATCGATAATATCCTCGGATTACGACCCGAGGCTCTCACCTCTGCATCCTGGCAAAAACTACTCACCTCACCTTGTCCAATCTCTAGAGAGAATCTTGATCCTATAGTAACAAGATGTCTTGCTGCTCTTCCTTGTGCGATAGGAAGAGAAAGAGATAACGTACTCATACAACAATGCGAGATTGCCCAGAAGTACCATCTCCTCGCCAATGGCCAAGGAACACCCTGCGACTGGACAGAGGGTCATACCTCTTTATGTAAATCGGCTATCACGTCTCAAAACTGGACACTGTTAAGATCAATCCAGAAAACAGGATTACAATTACCTGACCAAACGGCTAAAGACCTAAAAACAGATCTCATTGCTGTATTAAAAACGAGTCTAGATATAGAGCTAATTCAACAGATCGGATCCTGGTGCCGATTAAAGGCAGACGAATGCCCATCTATCTACTGGGCCATACTAGACAAACCAGTATGTCTACAGAAAAAAGATCTTTTACACGACATCTTAAAGGTAATAGATTGCTCTGAACAGAACGTCAATAAAGTCTTATCAAAAATTCAATCCCATCTTGAAGGTGATTTCTTTCATGCCCTAGCGCGCATATGGCAAGCCAGCCCATCGCTTCAAGAGAGATCTGAATGGTGGAAGCCTATGGTCTTCGATGAGTGTAAAGCCGTATGTGTAGCACTTGGAAAACCAGGTAGATTAGAAAAGTCCAGCGCAGCCTTAAAAAGCTTATCTTCCTTTTATGAACACCTAGCCCCTTCCTTCTGTCCAAGCGGATTCGCTAATTCACTATTACATGAGTCTGCCAATCTAAAAATCAAATATTTCCAACAATTTCAAGGGATCGCAAAGCGCTTATCTATTGAGCCCGCTGAATACGCAACCCTCCTCTATTCCTACGCGGATGGCTTTTCAACACGGGACTACCTAGAGCATATCGATAAATTAACTGAACCACCACATGGCATGATGACTCTTTGTGGATTGCAATTTATATGCGCTCAAATAAATAAAGGATACACCAAAGAGAACAGAGATTTTCTTTTCCAATTCTATGGAGCCTTAAGCAGATATATGGCTACCATTGCGCCAATTCCTGAATATTTTAGATCACTCCTAGCCACAAGTATCCAGGCAGCAGCTCAACTGGTTGATAAAAAAACCCTTACTCTAGATGAAACCGAGTATTTACTTATACTCACTCTATTCAACCAGTTATCGACTTGCATGTTAGGAGACAAATCTAATAAACCATCACATCAGCTCCTAGCTCAAGCAAAAATGACCCGCATAAAAGCAACTGACAGTATCCTCATGCAACATTATCCAATCGGATCTGCTATTCCCCAACAGCTCCTGGATAAATATGGAGTTGTTTTACTGGCATCTCAATATGAAAAGGCGCATTCCACTGAGACATTGCAAGAGATCAAAAGACTTAAAGAAACAATGAGCCTGTTCCAACCCGAATCAACTCTATCGATTAGCTATGAACTCTCCTCCCTGATCCTCCAAGCGCTCTACGAGCAGATCGAGCAGATGCAACCAGACCCCAGCAAAACAGAACAGACAGATGATTTACGGCATTCGATAACGACCCTGATTTCTGAAACTAAGATCCTGGAGCTCACCACAGGGGTAGTCCTCCGGAGAAGTCAAGCACTACTCCTTCTACACAAGATGATGATGACCCTCTATCAAAAGGGAGAGGCCGTTGCGATCGTAGATGTTTTACTGGATAAGGACCTTATTCGCGATTGGCTAATGCCTATTGCTTCACAATGCCAGGAAACAAACATCCCTGCCTATCTACTCGCGCAAACGATGAAACTTTATACGCGCAGAGACACTCCTCACGGAGAAGAACACTCTAGACTATTCGAGAGCGCCGTTCGAATAATGAATAAACACCTAAAAGAAATGACACCATCCGCTGATGATGCTATGGTACGCGAAATTTTAGAATCTTTACATAGGATAGTGACCGGTAATGAAGAGTGCTCACATGACAGAACAACAGGCACCTCCCTAGGTCAGGAACTCAATAGATTGATACAGAATTTGAATATCTGCCTACAAATTAGTGTATGACGTAATCGCCTTTTTAGTTCCGAATTTTTTTTGTTATAGCCGTTTGACATCCCATCGCGTCAATCGTAACGACAATCCCCTTTAAAGCAAGGCTATTTAGAAGTTCAGGGATGCCTGTGATCTCATTTGACTTTTCAGATGTTCTGAGCTAAGCAAGAATGATGTCATTTTCTGCTGCAAAAGCTGTAATGATATGTGAAGGCTTCTTCCCATGAAAAGAATCACCCGAATTGCAAATTATTTTCCCGTCAATTGCAATTACTCCCTGAATGTTTTCAGCAAGTATTTGGATCCATCGAATAAAGTAGCTTTCAAAAGCTTTGGGGTCAACCAGTCGAAAAAATCTTCCTATGGTGTCATGAGAGGGGATGCCATTAAAACAAAGACCGATAGACTAAAACCCATGGTTCATACGCATTAGCCGAGCAGAGACTGTCGATAATAGCGACTCCAATAATATCGATTAAAGGGTAGATTTGATTCCGGGATTTTCTAGGATCCGGAAGAGTAGAAAAAGCTTGTAGCAACGGAGCATCAGCAGCGAGATTAAGTGTCATAATGTCCTTAATGATAGTTAAAGGATAAACAGAACACCCTTAGCAATAATTACTTGTCAATAAATTTTTATTACAATCTCCCTGAAAAACAAGTCTACAGAATTTTGTTCACTACCCCCTTTTTCTTGGATATGGTACAATTCTCCGATTGCTATCACTACTTAGTAAAATACCATGTATTTAGAAAAACTCAGATACTATCTCCTACGCGTAATTACTTGGCCCATTGGTTTTCTATCTTATAAAACCATTCATGCGCTGGGCAATATTCTAGGGATTGGAGCCTACTATCTTCTGCATAATTTCCGTAAAAAAGCCTTAAGCAATATCGCAATGGCTACAGATCTGCATTTGGATAACCCTTCGATGATAGCGATTGCAAAAGACTCTTTTAAAAATCTTATGATCACCTGCCTTGAATATGCAAAATTCGATCGAGAAAAATCGATGGAAAACATCGCTTGCTGCATAAACCCTGAAGAAGCCCATACCCTTTTAGGAGACGATAAAGGAGTGATCTTTTTCTGTGGTCATCAGGCAAACTGGGAGATCTTATTTCTAGAAGGAACCAGTAGAATGTCTGGGGTGGCTATCGGCAAACCTGTCAAAAACCCCTTTCTCTATCGATGGGTATTATCTATTAGACAGAAATTTGGAGGTAAGATCATTACACCAAAAAATGCCATTAAAGAGGGTCTACGTACACTAAAGAAAGGTTCTTTTTTAGGGATCGTCGGTGACCAGGGCATGCCAGACAGCGGCTTTTCCAGTCCCTTTCTAGGAAGAACTGCCTGGACCTCGCCCATTGCTGCGATACTATCCTACCGTAGTGGCAGACCTATTATCGTGGCTACGACAAAAAGGGAAAATCACAAGTACATCATCCAATATGCTAAACCTGTATGGCCGGATGTGACAAAGTCGATGGAAGAAGAAATCCCCCGCCTAATGCACCACTGCTTGTCTATTTTGCAGCAAAGCATTAAGTCCAATCCTGCCCAGTGGTTATGGCAACATAATCGATGGAAGCAGCAGTTACCCGGAAGTGTGATTAGAAAATATCGACTCGATAGTTTGTGTGTGATACTTCCCCAACAAGCTCAATCCTTTACTAGTGTCATTGAAGATTTTAGAAAGATTTACCCAACAGAGCTCATTCTTTTTATGATGCCCGAATCGCTTAAACAACAGATCGAACAAGGCCATGAAGAAATCTATTTTTATAAAGAGCCGGATGAGTGTTTACTCGATGATTATCGAATTAAACTACTCTTTAATTTCACAGGTAATAAGCAGATCGATCATCACTTTAAAAAAAGAGCGACAATGCAGACTCTCAACACCGATTCCCTGGCACGCCTTGCCGGTTTACCCCATACAGATCCTTTACCTCAGCTTCTAGCCAAGGCCCTTCTTCATGCCTGATCATCGTTTCTTCTTACCTGCACCATTCGATACTAGTAGACTTCTTCTTTTACAAGAGCAAGAGTTTCATCACCTTCAAAATGTAATGAGAATAAAAGAAGGAGAATCGGTTGAATTAATCAATGGCCAAGGACAGCTGGCCATCGCCATCGTGCAGAAACTAGAAAAACACAAAGCCCACCTATTGCTACAAGAAGTAATCACGGAACAGCCAATAGACTCAACCTTAATTCTTGCTCAAGCCATGCCAAAAATGGCGCGGCTGGAGAATATTGTAGAAAAAGCCACAGAACTAGGGGTAACTGAAATATGGCTCTTCCCATCAGCATACAGTGAAAAAAAAGAATACAGCCCCTCACAACTGCAGAGACTACAACAAATCCTAATAGCCTCCATTAAACAGTGTGGGCGATTATTCCTGCCTTCTCTTGTCTATAAACCACCATTAAGCCAGTGGAAGACCCTTAGTACCCCTTGTTTTTTTGGAGATACCGACCCTCATGCCCCCCATTTCCTACAAGCCCTACAGAAACAAAGCATCCATTCTGCCTTATGGATGGTTGGGCCTGAACAAGGGTTAACGACCCAAGAATCCCAGCTTCTCAAAACAGATCTTGCCATGACCGGCGTGAGTATAAACCCTTACACCCTAAGGGTCGATACCGCTGCAATTGTGGGCCTTGCACTTCTTTCTCTTTTTAATAAAAGATAAGTTATAAAAATTAGTTTGATTAATTAATTAATATTATTAATAATAAGGTAAAAGAAGTTAATTATTATTAAGGAGTTGTTTTTATGGTTACTGCAAGACCTCATTCGATGGAAAATCCATTCCACAAAGAAATCCTAGATATCAAGGATTCTCTAAATACAATACATGAGAAAATGAAGAATAATGGCAGCTACTGTCCTTCTGTACAAGAGCTGGATCAACACGGCAAAGCTATTGAAAGATTCATGGGTAAACACCACAAAGAAATCGAACATGCTAAACCCCACTTAAAAAATGCACTCATAGATCTCACAGAGATACCTATTATGCACCCTAACATGCAAAGACTCACAATTCAAACGTGTTTAAAAACATCTATAGAAAACATTGATAAGTTCTACCAAGCCTGGCACTAAAGAATCTGTAGATTCATCTAGCTTATTGGTAGCGAGCCGTTATAAACAATCCCATTTTCGGGATCAATGGTAACTAAGACCCCTTCTTTCAGCAGAGTAAGAGCGCCTGGAGCACGTGTAATAATAGGAATACCAAGTGATTTAGCAATCTCTATGGCGCTTTTTTCTGATCTAGCATCACTACTATTACTTTGCAGAACGATTCCTATAGCATGTGTTAAAGCAGGCAAAAACTGCTCACCACACTTCGACATAACCACAATCTTACCTCTAGCATATTCTATACTGCTTTCATCGGTGGTAAATAAGATAGCTACCCGGCCCTGTATTCTTTTTCCGCAGCCAGACCTACCGCGCACCAGGACATCGCCTATACTATTGACCGTTACTGTATTTGTCGAGCCGCTAACACCAAATGGAGAGCCTGAGGTAATCACCACCAGATCCCCATAAGAAACAAGGCCTTGTTTCATAGCAAAGTGACTAACCTTATCAAAAGCCTGCGTGACATTAGAACATAACTCAGGCTCTACAGGGGTAACACCCCAAAGCAAGGACATCTGATGGTATACTTTAGAACTATGGGTCAGAGCAAACACAGGAATGTCCGGTCGAAATTTTGAAAGTAACCTAGCTGTAAATCCACTATTTGTATAAGCAAAAATCGCTTTAGCATAAGACGTATAGGCAGCATTGACTGCCGCGTAGGCTACAGCGGAAGAGATCTCATGAAAACTCTTGGTTTTATCACGACTAAAAAACTCTTGATAATCAAAATGGCGCTCTGCTTCATAAATAATATTTTTCATGATCCTGACCGTTTCGACAGGATATAGACCGATAGCCGTTTCTCCTGATAGCATTACCGCTGATGTCCCATCATAGATCGCATTGGCTACATCAGACACCTCCGCCCTTGTAGGACGGGGGTTATTGATCATGGACTCGAGCATTTGCGTTGCTGTGACAACGGGGCGGGAATAAAAGTGACATTGCCGAATCATCATTTTCTGTAAACTAGGAACCTCTTCTAATGGCATCTCTACCCCTAGATCGCCTCTTGCCACCATGATACCATCAGCTACCTGGGCGATTGCATCAAAATTTTCAACACCTTGAGGATTCTCAATTTTAGCAATCACAAGAATATCAGGACGACCTTGAGCGATTAACAGTCTTTTAATCTCCATAACATGCTCTTCTGAGCGAATAAAAGAGGCTGCGATAATATCCACATCCTGGATACATCCAAAGGTGATATCGTCTATATCCTGCTCTGTCATAGCAGGCAAATCAATGGCTGCATTAGGAATATTCACACCCTTATTACTTTTCAGTACACACGCATTAGCGAGTTCAATAAGAATACCAGAAGGATCTTTAGAGACTACGGTAGATACGATATATCCATCATCGATAAGAATTTGCGTACCAACCTCGATGCTGTCAAAAATGGTAGATGGAGTCATCTGCACTCTACACCCGTCTCCTTCGACTGCATCCTTCACAAGAAGGATCTTCTGTCCTGCCTTTAGAGAGATCCCCTCTGCCCTAATCTTACCGATACGGATCTCCGGACCCTTGGTATCTAACATAATGGCCAGAGGAACATGCAAATCAGCACGAGCTTTTTTTAATAATTCTATCGTCTGAAGATGATCCGCATGACTACTGTGACTAAAGTTTATCCGAGCGACATTCATCCCTGCATGAATAAGCTCTACAATTTTTTCATAACTATGCACCGATGGGCCCATAGTACAAACGATTTTCGTGCGTGTTGCCATTCTAGCCTCTTTAAAAGATCTTATCGAGATATATACCCCATACTAACTGGTCATCATAATATAGCACAAGGCACGTAGATCCTTAACAATTGCCTACATGCTGCAATGGCAAAAGATCTACGTGCTTTATTTCCTGCTTACCTCTTATTCTTTTTCCCTGATAACTAAGGAATTCACTCGATGATACGATATCTATCGACGCCATTTATTCACCCGCAAGCCACTTTATGGGCTTTATCCGACCCTATTTATGATCTTAGTAAAAACATTATGAAACTGCCACACATCCAAAATGGCAGACTGAGCATTCATAGCCAAAATCTACAAACAATTTTTCGCCGTTTAACCTGTGAGAGATCTCAGCAGGAAACAGATGGCTTGATATGGTCAAACAAGAAAATCATCCTGTTAATCACATCTACATTATCGATGGGTCTTTCTTATATAACAACCTGGTCCTTCACAATTCCCATTGGGCTATATGTAGGATACCGGACCTATAAAGTCTTCCTTACACGCCAACTACTGGACCTTAACATAGACCCCTCGCTTCTACGACATTATCCTTCCGCTTCTGAATCCTTACTGAAAGAACGGGTTCCTGGAATTACAGCCCTATGCGATAGTTTCTTGACGGGGAAAGCGGCAGGTCTTATGAGATATGCTGCTCCCGAGGCTTCAGTTGCCGATCCGGTCGATCGATTAACTCTTTCATTCTCTGATCACACCCAAATCACCGCGCTCGCCCCCGCACTACTCAATCTTCTCAGAGAGAGCCCAACATCACTTCACTTACAAGCCGATGGCTTAAGTATGTTAGAGGGAATCAACCCATTAGAGCGGACCTTATTTTGTTCACGCATTATCCCCTTATTAAGCGCATTTACAACTCGTAGAGAGCGCTTCGAGGTTTTCCAGATCATCTGCCGTGATATTAATCCATCCGATCTACTTGAGTATCTTAACTCGATTACTCCTTTACTCGATCAACTATCTAATGATTACCCTAGATTCCAGCTGATTCGCAACTTCTCAAACCAAAAAAAAGCTAGTTGGCCCCAATGGACTGTATGGATGCATAATTTATTCCAGAGTGCAGGAGATAATCAGGCAGTCAAGAAAAGAATTAACGGGTGGATGGAAACTCTTATCCTCTTACCCAATAACACCTCACACCGGGAGAATTTAGCCTCTTGTTGGCACAACGCCATTGAAGGAGGTCTCATCACAGATCCAACATTGGATCAACCTCCAGGGATGATACTACAGAATCTATTCCTGGATAATCCTGAACTAAGAAAATTAACAGTGAGATGTTTATCTGATCGTCTAAGCCAAATCACACATGCACGGACAGCACGCTCATTGGCGCGGCAGATCATCGATTACAAAGAGGCTCTGATCTCTAGCAACCAGAAGCACCCCTTATTCATTCTAGCAGGCGCGATATGGACCTGGTCTACCGAATTGAATCTGCTGATAAGTACTGACCCAAGAAACCCCTATGAACTACATCGAAGACTGATAGCCTCTGCCCAATCTCATCCTAATCTAGAGAGTCCTTGGACTCGGATAGAAGGAATTAGAGCGCGTTTCGATGTTGCCAATATGCGACAAAACGGTAGACAAACGATTCTAAGAGATGAGCTCTTGCATAAATTAGAAGGAAACCAGATCCCCCCTGAAGGATTGACAACCCTTGCGCTCCAGATGAAGCGTAGGATCGATACAATGGATCGAGGGGCGCAGGAAATAACCACGTCCTTTGGGAACTATGCAGACTTTGACACTTTATGTACCAACCTCCAAGACCCATTCTTTTCCAGTTTACTGACACTGCCATTAACGGAAGAAGTGCCATTCCAACAAGCTTATGCTTTCGCCGTTCTTGCACATATTTTAGCCCTATCTAACGATCCAATAGGCGAAGGGATTTTATCGCCGCAAGAAGAGGCATTGCTTACCTTCTCCTCTTCCTTACTAGCCTGTCGCACAGGGAAATCAGAGGGTCTCGTATTATTTTATAATGCACTGGATCCAAGATATCGATACTCCACTGCCACGGCACTTGAAGCTGCCATCGATACAATGCAACACTATATGAGAGAACAAGTCCAATCTCAGATGCGAAATCTTTTTTCGAACGACAACGCAATGATGAGACAAATGAATGAAAACCAACCGGTTCAGCAGTTATCCCATCAATCCAATTACATCAAAAACTTTCTTGGGATCCATTTAGGACTGGATCACACCCTTAACTTTGACGTATACACCATATGGACTCTTACGGGTGCCTTTATCAGAAAGAATCTACCTGAATTAGCAGATGTCTTTTTCAGACATTTTACGGTAGAGGATCTCATCCTTAAGCTGCAAGAATACTATAGAACCCGTCCCAATCCGACTCTTTTTAATCAATCAGTGGCTTGGCTTGATCTCCGTGGTGAGGATTTAACAGAATCATGGTCCTGCGAAACCGACCCGCCGATACCAACCTCTCGAGGAGCTCTCTCTATTTTACAAAAATCAGGTATCGTCACTCTTATGGAATAAACCCGTTTGCTTGTTTGTTATGGCTTTCATTTGGCTTTTAACAGCTTGTTGCCTACAATCCAGACTCTTAGCAAGCGCAAATCTGGGATAAGT
>CAMDPQ010000012.1 GCA_945905275.1 Chlamydia trachomatis | reverse complement strand
GACTCTCAAAGACCAGAACTCATCGAACGTCCTCGCAATAGAATTAAAGATTCTTCGACAAAAGAAGCTATCGGAAAAAATATCGATGAAGGACAAATACGAATCGCAGAATACACCCAATTCGTTCGCTGGATGCAGGCAGCAAGCGGGGCGTGTCTATTACTCGGGATCGGCCTTGGCATCTCAAGCTTTAAACAATCCAAAAATAAATAACGATTATCCTTTTACATATATTGAATCAATGAGCTCATTAACCATTACAGCAACTGGCAATCCTAGCTCGATCCTCCAATCTATCGGCTCGGCACAAAATATCATTAACGGATATTTCCCTCATAGTATGGAGGGTACTTTTTATCAGACGCAAGATTTTGACTGCGGTTTTGGAATGGCCTCCCCTATAGATAAAAACTCTCTTGGAGAGTCTATTCTTGTTAATGGAAGATGCTTTACTCAGTCTACAGACCAAAATTCCGATCTTTATAAAAAGCTGATCTATGGACATGAATTTCTCAGCAGCAGCTATTTTATGATACCAAAAAATCGATACCCCTCTCATGTAGCAAGTCTTTCACAAGGTCAATACAAACTCGTTGATCTATATCAAGAGGTCTATGAAAAAATCCATCAACCCATCGCATTTACTGGACTTATCACCTTTAAGCAACTAGAGGGGATATCGATCGGAACCCCACCTATACACAATCAAAATATTGTTAAAGCACCAGGACAGTACTACCCTTTTCCAGCTGTTGTAGGCCAAGATGCCTATGGTTTTATCACAGGCATGATCAGCAACAGTCAAGACTATAACTTTAATCAGATCCATGAAAAAATCCAGGACGCTATATACACTAAAGATCAAAGTAAAGAATCCCTTTATAGCTTTCATTCCCATGTTTTAGTGTTAAAAGAGCCCTGCAAAAAAAAGGAAGAGATCACACCCTCTATCGTATCTCATTGCCTACACGTATTAGATCATAAAACCATTGTTTCAGCGGTAGATCTAGAGATCTACATAATACAAGATCTAATCAACTATGAAGGATAAAACCTCTATTGCGCTGATAATCGATCCATTATATAAGAAAAAAAGCCGTAGGAGGCATTATGAAAGGTACAAGATATCTGGGATTGATTTTATTATGTATGAGTGGGGCGCTCTATTTTGGAGCAGGTTACATAGAACAAGAACTCATTGCAGGGAAAGTATCGATAGAGCAAGGTAAAAAAACAGTAAGTACCGGGGATAAGTTATTTTCTCAAAGCCCCTTTACAAAAGGAATTGGAGAGGAAGTTACAGGTTCTGCACAGAAAAAAATTGATGCAGGGCAAGCAGAAATTACAAAATATGAGAAGATCGCCTCTCTTATGCATATTAGCAGCGTGGTAACTCTAGTAGTTGGTCTGTCTGTCCTGATTTACTCGATGATAAAAAAATACAAAGGACAATGACTCTAACGCAGAAAAATCTGCTAGGGATCCCCAAAATCTCAGAATCAGCCCTTTTTCGTTAAAGGATCAGTTTCCTGTTCTAGGGGTTGTCTCATATGGCTATAGGCTACCTTTTTTTTGACCGGTTAGCCTATTTTAGGGGATGAGCTGTAAAATACCCATATGGACCAGCATGAATGCTACAATCCGAGGGTGTATCACTCCGTTCGTTTCTACACGTATTCCATTGAACTCTCCGCCCCTTAGCGATTCTAACCAATCCTCCTTGCATTCCTCAGAAGGAAATGGAGTGCTCTGAATCCATTCTAATAAAAACTCATAGACGCGAGCTTTAGGAATTGCTTTACTCGATACCCCTTCTTGAATCTGCTCGACAAACTCCCGTACAGGATGCTCACTCCAAAAATCAGTAAGGAACATATCTTTCAGAACAAAATCGCCCATGAATAGGAAGAGTGCAGGCATTTCTGCGACTAGATCATTGGCTGCCGCTTCTGAGTAGAGCCCCAGAAACCGGCCGTAGCCATTGACCATAGCATGCACTGAGTGTACATCTTGCCCATCGATTAGGCCTATCTTACCATATGTTTGGATGACGGGATTAGTATGCAGTATCGTGTTGATAAACCATCTATAGCGATGACTATGCAGGTAATGCGTAATGATATTGACAAAAGGAGTTGTATCGCTTTGATCGCTTACTAATGTGTATATGCTTTCAGCTACCTCAAATTTACCAGGACCGCAGTACCTTCCTCCTTCTACTGCAAGCCGTAATAAGGCATCAGTCTGAGTGGTCGGATCTTGACTTCTCAGGTATTGTGCGATGATTTTTAGGTAAGAATCAAATCGTTCATAGCTTACAGGTTCCCCTACAAGAACCCTACGCTCCTTAACAGAATGCACAAATTCTACCAGATTCTCTCTGGCAAATACGATCATATCAGCATCAGTAACTAATCGGGGCTCGTAATGTGTGCCAAGGAACTGCGGATCGATTATTAATTTTGCACGTAAAGCACTGCAGTTAGCTGGGGTCCAATCAGTTGCGTTAAATAGATCGATTAAAACTTGAAGATCGATATTTGGCGTCTCAGGAATAGGCCTATGATAAATGTAGTTGCGATTGATTTCAGGCGGGATCCTCCCCTTTAGAATCCTTGCAGCTTGATCAAGCGTCACTGGATTAGGCACCAGAGTATAAGAAGGATTGCTGCGAGCTCTATACGACTCGTTCCAATGGGTTAAATATGCGGCACCTAAAGAACAAACTGCAAAGAATTGGGTAATTCTATTTCCTAAGAACAAATTCAGACCGGTACCAAGCGGACCCGCACATGATTGCCATCTTAGCCTCCACTCCAAAGGCAGAGATCCCGTACGATCTGCATATCCAATTCCTAATACAAATAAGGAAGACGCTCCAAAAACGGTATGACCAAAAAACAGTAGAGCTACAGAGGAGGCGACGGCCGCGGCTTGGTATACGTTGGTTAGGTTATCGCATACAAGGTTCAGACTAGAGCTGATATCGTGAGGGAGATACTTGTACATTTTTTCCACTGTTAACAAGATAGGTGTGGTATATAGAGCCCTTGTAAGCCATGGAGAAATAGGATTGCATCGATTCGCTTCCAGAGCGCTATTTACAAAATTAATGATTAGACCCGTTTGCTCAAATTGGGAAGCGCCTACTGTAAAATAGGAGTTTTCTCCAGCACGAATAGTATCTTCGCCCTTTTTTAATTGGGTAATAGCCAGACTATATTGAAGACCCTGCGCGAGCGTTTGTAAATGTAGCATAAAACCTATAGAGAATAGCGTGTTATAAAATTAAAGTAGATCCCTCTTCAAGAACAATTAGGCCACTCTTTGCTTAACTGAAAGAAATCAAAATCTAGGGTAATAGAGTAGCCATCTTCATCAAATCTTTGCACTACTTTTTTTTTCACTTACTGATACTTGATGATTTTGATCTTTTGCCTTATGAAAATCGGTCGTTAAAGAAGAGGCAATAAAATAATAAATTCTTCAGATTGAATTAGATTTGTATAGGGGTAAAGATAAAAAAGAATTAGGGGGCGGCTGAACGGATTCAGAACTTTTGACTGGAGAGCTTTGCCGCTTTCCTCTATTTTTTTCAAAAAAAATTCCTTCAAAGAGGCACTTATGTCTAATAGCGAAGCCATAAAAAACCTACAAAGTCACTTTCACAGTCTAGATCAGACCACAACCGAAGAAGGGATTGGATTTTAGTTTGCTCCGGATTTGCAGGAACCCCTGGGATACACCAAGTAGGAGAATTTTCTAACTACGCTTATGCGCGCCGTAGAGTGTTATAAAACAACAGGCTGCGATTCTAACGATCATTTTCTTGGCATCAGGAAAATGATCAGCCTCGGTAAGTGGACTGAACGAGCCATCGAAGATTTTATGTTGACCCGCCATGCCTGCTACCTTGATTGCTCAAAATGGAGACTCCCGTAAAGAACCCATTGCCTTCGCCCAGAGCTACTTTGCCATTCAAACGCGCAAACAGGAACTGATAGAAAGCCATATGCTCTTACAAGCCAGGTTAGAGGCTAGAGAAAAACTCAGAGAATCCGAAAAAACCCTCTCCCAAAATATCTATGAACGAGGTGTGGATGAGCCTGGTTTTGGGCGAATTCGTTCTAAGGGTGATCAGGCCCTGTTCGGAGGCCACTGTACGCAGACCATGAAAACCAGATATGGAATCACCGAAAGCCGTCCACTGGCGGATTTCTTACCCACCCTGACCATTGCTGCAAAGAACCTGGCGACGGAGATGACCAATCACAACGTTTCCCAAGATGATTTACAGCGAGAAGTGGTCATAACGGATGAACATATTCAGAATAACCAGAGCGTTCGGGTTATGTTGGGACAGCGGGGCATTAAGCCAGAAAATCTTCCCCCTGAAGAAGACTTGAAAAACCTTGAGCGTGGAATAAAATCGGAGGAGAAAACACTGATCGTAGATTCTGGGAAACTACCCAGGTCATAATAGAGAAGGATGCCTTCAGAACTTTTCAATCAGAAAGAATGATACAAAGATTCTGTGAGAATTGTAAGGTTTGTCACCGAGATTTCAGCAGGAGGCGGTGTTTCTTGGTAGCCTTAAGTATTTTGATTTAATTTGAATAAATCGTCAAAGAGACGAGCAAAAATGAAAGCGCCAAGCCTGATACCTTCTAAGCAGAAGTCTATATTAGAGTTCGGAAGCTTATTGACGATTTCAAATAAATCCTGGGCATGCTTGACATCTAAGTCTGCATGCAAGTTATAGTGAATCAAATTTTGATTTGAAATCCAATTCAACTGAACAACAGATTCGGCGATCGTTTTTGAGATATGGGAAAACATGTATTCGATAATCCCTAGGCAGCAAATTCCTTTTTCGACAGGGTCTGTCTGACAAACTCCCATAAGAGCCGAATTGAAAGAATCAGTGCAAGAGGCAAGAGGAAGATCTATTTCCGATCCAGCTTGTAATCGTTGAAGCCATTTTTTGAAGGTATTTTCATGAAATGACTCTGGGTCCATTTCACCATGCTCTTCATAGATATTTTCGATCAGGTCCATGCGGGCTGAAGTAGAATTGATGCGACTTGCTAAGAGACACATAGGACGAGAAAAGTAAGAAACTGCGTGATAGAATGCCTTTTGAGTATGAACAAAATGTTCTTTGGTCATTTTTCCGTTTAAAAGAGATGAAAAATAGAGGCTTTTAAATAAATTGAGATCGGCCCATGTTTTTTGAGCTTCTAAAATAAGAGCTTCAGATGGTTTTTGGGTTGTAGTCATTGTTTTGCTCCTATGTAAATTTTAGGGTAAAAGAAACTTAAGTCTTGAGTGTTGTCATAGAGTGTAAATGAGAGGCTTGAAGTACTCTTGATTTCGACGGTTGAATTCAACTGACGGATACAGAGTTTTCCTCCTTTCTTGAGGACTCTCTCTGATTGATGAAGTATTTGATTGATAGAATCAGGATCTTCCCAGTCGAGAATATTCGACAGATGAACGTAGTCATAGGTTGCGGGTTCTTGGGAAGCTAGATGTTGTAACATAAATGATGTATGAAACTGGACTGGGCACAGAGCCTTGCTAGGAAGGGACAGATAATCGGTTTGCCTGTTCGTTGGATAAGTGAGATAGGCGAATTGATAGAAAAAAGGATTCAAGTGAATGAGTTGGTTAGATAGCGTCCAAATAAATCGATTGTAAAAATGATCTGAGTAAGATGTTTTGCGGTTTTGAACGGCATTGGGTCCAAACAGTTCAATTAAGGAGGCTAGAGAAAAAATGGTGTCAAATAAGACGCGAACTTCTGAGAGATCTTGTTGGAGAAGTTTTTTCTGTTCCTCAAGAGAGTTTGTAAAGGGAAGTTTTTGCCCTAATTGAGTTTTTTTAAATTCTTTTGAAAACTCACGGAACAGCCATTCATATCTTCCCACATAATCGGGTCCATAAAGGTTTAGTTCAGTCGAGCTTCCGAAGTTTTCGGGATTGATGTTCAAGGAAGAGCAAATTTGAGTCAGTTTTTCCTGTCTGTTTGGAAGAGGAAGATGCCCTAAAACTTCTGCCCTTATTTTTGGGGAGGTATTGAGCAGAAATAGTTTAAGTTTACATAGATCGATTTGAGATGAGTTCGCGTCAACAGCATCGATTTCAGAAACTTTCGGATGTCCTGCGAGTACACCTAAAGTACATCCACCCGAAGCGATCATTAACACCTTGATCTTTGGACTTTCGATGGTATCGATGATTTTGAGATCCACTTGAGGATCTTCCCTCACTTGTGAAAAAAGGATGGGGAATCTTTTCGCGTTATCTAATTCACTTCTCTTCATAGTTTATATCTCGCTTGTAAGAATCCAGTCCCAAGAATTGTTTTTCATCAGGAAACTAAAGATCGTGGCCGTGGCGGTTGGGACGAAACCTGCCTGCAATAAAGCTTGAGTCATTGGATCTGTGCTCGGAGAGCACCACATGTAAGTATATCCTGGCAGGGGGGTAAAATTAGACTCAGCTTTAAGTGGACCAAATTGCAAGTGAATGAGAGGAAGGTTTCCTTGTTTCTGTAGGACAATGTCTTTTACCCCCTCCAGGTTTACATATCCGATAGAGCCTCGATGAATTCCAATAATGGGAATAGCTTTTTTTAATTCCTCATAAGGGCAAGAAAATATAGCAAGTTGGGAGGTCGAGATAAAAGGAAGAAAGACACTTTTTTTAACAAGAGACCTAAAAGGATGGATTGAACTGGATGGGTTCATCGAGATTGCATAGCCTCGCTGACATTTCCAAATCAATCGCCAAAAAAGGGCTCTGAATAACAAAAATAAAGTGTTGGTATGCTTAGATTGTTTTGCTTTTTTCAAATCACACAAATACCAAGCTTTATGGCATTTTCCAGAATTGGATGGGACTTTTCGGAGTATTGTACAGAGTTGCCCGCAAACCTTTTGATTTGAATCGAGAAGAGCTGCCCAATAAGGGATGCCAAGTCTGCGAAAAAACTGAAAATAATTGTCGCCATGAGAAATATAAAAACGATCTGTAGAACCGAAAGGATATGTAATAGATTTTTCCAGATCCTGAAAGTCTTTAATTACTTTTGTATTATTTTTTTTAAAAAAAACTATATTCATCCCCCTATTATATAGGGAAGGTCAATAAAAAACAGCGGTTTCATGCCAGTTTTGCCTGGATTAGTGCGTAAAATTTGCGTAAATGAAGATGTTTAGTAGAATTTTTTTGAGATCAATTCTTACGTATCCGAGCCTTAAAAATTTTCTAGGCGTATTTGCTTCGTAACTCTCTCCATTCTTCAGCGCTAAGGCCTTTATTCGAGGGTTTACCAATGCCTACGGCCAGCATCCTGAAAGCATCAGCTCCATGGCTGGCAAAATTGTGCAAAGGCTGACTGGCCCAGCATCCATGGCGTTCATTCCACTCTCTGCGATAGTTTTCCAGAGCATGAATCCCTTTTGAACATATTTCTTCATCAAACCAACAACGATTGAATAAATTCCGCACCGCATCGATCCCCTCGTTAACTCCGATATCAGGAACAACTGTAAAGTTGATTCCATGACTTTTGGCAATCTCTACTCTCGTCAGGCCTGTGCTGAATTCATGCACTGCTGCATCATGGGGAACGAGATGTTTGCCGTAGCTGTAAGGCTTACTCTTGAGATAATGAAGATAGTGGGTTAGGGCTTCCCCGCTGTTTTCGTAATACTCCAGGAGATGAATTTCCTGACCGCATTGCTGAAACAGCCAGATCGCCGTTGAATCGTTATAGCCCAGATCCCCAGCACTATGAACGGGCACATTGGCATCGTAATAAACCTTTGTCTTTTTCTCTCAACAGGAGAGATTAGCCTGGCTCAGCATATGCTGGAAGACGGGAAAAAAGCAAAAGCAGGACAAGAAACCAGAATTGCAGATATCCCTGCCGACTTGGGCATGTTTGGTGTTTTCGAGCATCTACATGAGTTTCCCGATGGATCGACTTTTTCAAACGCACTCAAGGACTCCTGTAGGGAATGCCATGGTACCGCTGGTCCCATTTATATCGGGAGACTGTCAGAAGATTTTGAAAGGGTACGGAGCATAGTGGATGCAACCATTGATGCGTTTATAGAAAAGTATGTTCCCAAAGGCTCCTCAGGCCAAGTAAAACGGGTAGGACGACGGTTCGGCCTTGTTGCTGCGGGAGGAGAGCTAGCTACTGAATATGGGATCACGGGATGGAAAAAAAGAACAGCTCTTGCGGCTGTGGCCAAATGTTTTGAAGATTGGTTAGAACATCGCGGCGATGATCAGGACCTAGAGGAGAAAAAAATCCTAGCCCAAGTACAGCTATTCTTTGAGATGCACGGAGAAAGTCGCTTTTCTCCATGGGATAACCCAGCTGATGCGAAAACCTACAATCGAGCAGGATTTAAAAAGTCGGAGAGCAGCGGAACGGAATACTATGTTCTTCAAGAGGTTTTCAAAAATGAGATTTGTCAGGGTTGTGATTGGAGGCGAGCTGCCAAAATCCTCGTAAACAAGAAATACCTTAAACCATCGAGCGACAACAAATCGACCCGAGCCGAACAGCTTCCCAATTTAGGAAAAGTTCGGTGCTATCGATTTGAAAGAATCCCTATTGAAACGAACGAGACAGAGGAGTCCAAGTGATCATGGCTAGTGAGATAGGTGAGAATGTGAGGCGTCCTTCTGGTAAGATCACACTCTCACAATTCTCACCTGAATGAGCTTTGGACATCTGAAATTGCCTGTAGAGAATCGAGGCAAAATGTTACAATCGACCGCAAAAAAGTGAGAACGATGAAAGCGATTTTATTAGCTAGAGTATCGAGTAAGGAACAAGAAGAAGGACAGTCTATCCCCGCTCAGGAACGACGATTAAAAGAATATGCCGAAAGAAAGGGATTGACCGTCGATAAAATTCATAAAATCACCGAGTCCTCGACGAAAGATACTCGCAAGGAATTTCAAAAAATTCTCGATTACCTTGGGAAATCACGAGAGACAATCGCTTTGGTTGCCGATACAGTCGATCGTATCCAACGTGGCTTTAAAGAATCTGTGATCCGTGATGATTTTCGGCGAGAAGGTAAGGTCGAGATTCATTTTATGAGAGAGACTTTGGTTCTCAATCTTAAGTCTAATAGCGCCGATCTTATGCGTTGGGATATGGGTGTCATGTTCGCCAGGAATTACGTACTTCAACTGAGTGACAACGTTAAGCGGAGCAAAGAACAGGCTGCTAAAAATGGCATTTGGATCGGGCTTGCTCCACTTGGGTACAAGCATGTGATAGGTGACAATGGAGAAAAAACGATCATCCCTGATCCTAATCGCGCTCCTTTCATCACAAAAATTTTTGAACTATACGGCACAGGTAACTACTCGCTGCTCAAATTGGCACACGAAGCCGAACAAATAGGATTTAGAAGCAAAAAAGGACACAAAATTTCCAAGTCCGTCATCAATGAGATTTTGAAAAATCCCTTCTACTGCGGCATGATGAAAACAAAATATGGCCTAACCGAGCATCACTATCAACCTCTGGTTTCTCGAGCATTATTCAAGCAGGTGCAGGATGTCGCCGCAGGATATCACAAAAAGCCCCATAAATCAGTCAGCGAGCCATTCATGTTACGAGGATTGATTACATGCGCCGATTGTGGCTGCATTGTAACTCCTGAGATCAAAAAAAAGCGCTATATCTATTACAGCTGCACAAATGCCAAAGGCAACTGCAAACGGGTCTATGTGCGAGAAGAACCTCTGATTGCAGATCTTTCCAGCTACTTTGATCAAATCGCTTTGAATGAACAGCAAATCGCCGACGTCACCCGCTACCTCAAAGAAATCCATGAATCCGAGTCCTGCTTCCATGCTGAAAGCCTCCAAGCCCTCCGAGCAGAGCAGGATCGCATTCAAAAACGGTTAAATCAGATCTACGATGACAAACTCGATGGACTGATCACTGAAAAGATGTACCTGGAGAGAGTATCGACCTACAAAACCCGACAAACCGAGATTGTTGAACAGATGGGGCGGCACGAAAAAGCTGATCAGAACTTTTACATCACAGCGAATCTGGTGATGAATCTCGCTGCTCGCGCTCGAGAAATCTTTGAGAGTTCTGAAGCTGATGAAAAACGACAACTTTTAGATTTAGTGTTTCAGAACTTGCAATTGAAGGACGGAAGTCTCTCAGTTTCAGTGAGAGAACCGTTCTTAACGATGCTGGACTTTAAGAATCGTCCAGGAGAATGGGGGCGGTGTGACTCGAACACACGAAACCCGAAGGTAGGGGATTTACAGTCCCCCGCAATTGCCACTATGCGACACCCCCAAAAAATATGCTGGCGAAAGGAATTGAACCCTCAACCGTCCGATTACAAGTCGGGTGCTCTACCAATTGAGCTACACCAGCAGATGAATGATGGATTTTATAACAAATGCCCGAATTACGAACAACCCCCGTTTGTTCTTTTTCTAAAAAATCATACAAAATAGGTTAAAAAAGCAAATCTACTCAGAAACTTCTTAATGCGGAAAAAACGAAGATGCTGCATCAAGGACTTTATAAGATACCACCTTGACCCCCCTCTCAAAAGAGCCTAAAAGTCATGCCTTATCGATCGAAGATATTCACTCCCCAACTGTACACATGCCTCACGCAAAAATACAAGCTGGCCACACTCAAAAAAGATCTTTTAGCAGGTATCACTGTAGCCATACTTACACTTTCCTTATGTATGGAAATTGCGATCGCTTCTGGGGTTGCCCCTGAGGTAGGTCTCTATGCTGCCGTTGTCGCAGGCCTCATTGTTTCTGTCTGTGGAGGAAGCAGAGTGATCATTAGCGGACCAACACCTGCTCTGATCGTCGTTGTATATGGCATAATGCAAAATCTGGGCTATGGAGCCCTTTGTTTATCGACACTGATTGCCTCTGTAATTCTCATCTTATTCGGAACGTCCAAGATTGGGTCTTGGATTAAATTCATACCCTCTCCCCTTGTCATAGGATTTACAAGCGGCATTGCAGTGACTCTATTCTCAGATCAAATAACAATGTTTCTCGGACTACCTATTCATCAAGTACCAAGCCACTTTATCGCCCAAATCAGCAGCTACATACAAGCAGTGCCACACCTAGACCTTCCAACCGCTGCCATAGGCATCATCACTCTCAGTTCGCTCCTGGGACTGATTAAATACTACCCAAACATCTCTTGGGGCATTACAGCCATCATCCTACTCAGCCTACTCTGCCACCTATTTTCTCTTCCTATAGAAACCATACAGTCGACGTTCGGAGAAATCCCCAGTCACTTCCCCTCCCCTAAACTACCGGACCTAAATATTCCACAAGGGTCTTTAGGAACGATCGTACTCAATGGAATTATGATTGCATGTATTATAAGTCTTGAATCGCTCCTTTCCGCCATCATTGGAAAAGAAATTACTCATGATGATTACAAGCCCAATACAGAGCTTATTGCACAAGGACTTGCTAATGCAGGGATCCTACTCTTTGGAGGAATCCCCTCATCTGGACTGATCCTCCTGACAGCTGCTAACGCAAAGGCCGGTGCTAAGACTCCGATTGCTGGAGTGATAAGAGCCATTCTTCTACTTCTAATCCTATGGTTACTCGCTCCTATCGTAAGTAAAATACCTCTAGTGGCCCTAGCTACAGTGTTAATGGTAGTGTCGATAGAACTCTTTGAACTACACTTATTCATCCGTTTCCTCAAAGCTCCTATGACAGATCGTGTTGTATTACTTACCTCCTTTACGCTTACGATCATAGCAAACGTTACAGCTGCCGTCTTTATAGGTATTGCGATAGCTTGCATTCTACTCATCAGGCAAATGAGTAAAAAATCTTACCGCCAAAAAATAAATTCCCCATCGGACACAATCCTCACGGAACTGCCCCATGTACACGTATACAAAATGCCAGACGCCTTTTTTTTCGGAAACGGAGATCTCCTACAAAAGCTTCCTCGAAGCAAACACTACATTTTAGACATGGAACAGACAGTAATCTTAGACGCTTCAGGAATGCTCGCTTTAGAGAAATTTTATAGGGAATGCGAAAAAAAAGATATTTCGGTATCTATTTCCCATGTGCAACATCAGATCTTTCATCAAGCGAAAAAATTCGGAATCTTGAAAGTCATCCCCGCAGCCTGCTTTACAAAGAAGTAAGGCTCCAGATGCTCCTGTTATAACTCTCCAGGTCCTTTCTGATGAATTACTTTGTTTTGCAATGTGGGATTAGAAGGGATGATTTTCTGAAAGAACGACTTGGAAATCTTGACAGTTTCTTCAGTCGCTGAAGGAGAAGCTTCCTGAGAAATCAGATGGGCTTGCATTTTTTTCACAGGACTTTTATTTGCGCAGCATTTTTTAAATTTTTCTCCTGACCCGCAAGGACACGGATCATTACGCCCTGTTTTTCCCATCTTTACACCTTTTTTATTTTTTACAAAAAAACTATACCAATAGATTAAGATATTTCTCCAGGAAAATTTCCTATGCATATACCTTAATAATAAGCTATAGTATCTCCTATTATGAATGAAAGCACCTTAAAATTATCCTTACCTATAGCCACACCTCCCTGGACAGGGCTCGGAAAAAAAATCGAAAGCATGTGCCGTAAGGCAATGTACGATTTTAATATGATCCAGAGCGCGCAACCTATTGCTATTGCGTTAAGTGGAGGCAAAGACAGTTTGAGTCTATTATTCATGCTTAAAGCTATCTCCGGAAGAGGGTTTCCCCCTTTCGAAATTACAGCCATCCATGTTAACGGGGAGTTCTCTTGTGGAGCCGGCGTTAATGAATCCTACCTGAGAAACATCTGCAAACAGCTGAATGTAGAATTCATCTCATGCCAATCCTCACAAAAAAGGGAAACGTTAGAATGCTATAGCTGCTCTAGAGAAAGAAGAAAGCTTATCTTTGACGCAGCAAAACAAGCAGGGGCGTCAACCATCGCATTTGGGCATCATAGGGATGATAATATCCAAACCCTGCTCATGAATCTGTTTCATAAAGGGGAATTCGCCGGTAATCTAGCTAAAATATGCATGTACGACTATGGAGTGACGATCATTCGACCTCTTATTTATATTGCAGAACAAGATATTATAGAATTTGCAAAACTACACGGCTTTGCAAGGATTAGCTGCCAATGTCCGGTCGGCCAAGACTCTTTAAGAAAACAGACCGAAGAATGGATCATCCAACTAGAAAATACGTTTCCGAACATCAGAAATAATCTCTCTTTAGCCACTCTGCAGTACGGCTCCAATAAAGCGGCTCACAAAACAGAATAAACTTCCTATGCAAGCAATCGAATATACTTAAGAAATTGCTATTGGCTAAAATCAGAAAAGATGGCTTGATAATAAGTATGATCAATTGAAAAGAAAAAAGCCCCATGTACCTATACGAACTATCCGCCATCCTTATATATTTCTCCGTTCTACTCTCCATTGGAATCATCTCTTACCAAAAACAGTTATCTGCCTCTGATTTTATCATAGGTAGTCGATCGATGAATTACTGGCTAACGGCACTTGCAGCGCACGCAAGCGATATGAGCAGCTGGCTTTTTATGGGATACCCTGCAGCGATCTTACTAGGAGGGGTATTTAAAGCGTGGGCCGCCATTGGACTAGTTCTTTTTATGTTCCTTAACTGGGTTCTTGTAGCACCTAAAATCAGGATTGCTACAGAGCAATATAACAGCCTCACCTTTTCCTCTTTCTTTGAAAGCCGGCTGGCCGATACCTCTGGGATCATTAGAATCTTCACAGCGATTATGTCTCTTATCTTCTATACGATCTACCTGTCCGCTGGACTAGTAGGTCTTGGACTGCTCTTAGAGATTCTATTTAACCTAGACTACCACCTAGGCATTCTTATCGGTATTGTGGTGGTGATTCCCTACGTCTTTATCGGAGGATATACCACTTTAGCATGGATTGACCTATTCCAAGGTATTTTCTTGATGTGTGTAATTATTATCGTTCCTTTATATATTCTTCCTAAAATCGGCGGATGGAATGAGATGTTTTCACAGATAGAATCGAAAAATCTAACGACACAGCTCATACCGGATTTTTCCACAAAAACATTTGCTATCATTCTACTTGAAATGCTCGGCTGGGGCCTTGGGTATTTTGGACAACCGCATATTATTACTAAATTTATGGGAATTCGACATGTTCATGAAATTTGGAAATCGAGAAATGTAGGAATGAGTTGGATGATTATCTCCTTAAGTGCCGCCACTCTTGTAGGACTCGTAGGGATTGCTTTCTTTAAGACCTCCCTTGCGGATCCTGAGCAGGTCTTCATTGAGATGGTCCGAGCCACATTTCATCCCTTTCTGATTGGACTGATCCTTTGCGCTGTATTAGCTGCAACAATTAACGCGATGAGCTCTCAAGTTCTTGTCGTATCTTCGAGCCTAACGGAAGACTTTTACAAACGGATATTTCATAAAACCGCCTCCCCGAAAGAACTCCTTATCGTATCACGCCTCGGAGTAATCATAGTGGGAGTGTTTGCTTTTTTCATTGCCTATGGCAATATAACCTCTATTTACTCACTGGTACTCTACGCATGGTCAGGCCTGGGCGCTGCCTTCGGCCCCTTATTACTGCTGAGCCTCTATACAAAATCGATTAATAAAGTAGGCGCTTGGGCAGGAATCCTTCTCGGAGGAGGAGTCTCTGCTATATGGCCTTACTGCAATAGAATATTCCAAATGGATATTCCCTCTATTATCCCGGCCTTTTTCATTAGCTTATTTGCTATTTTAATTGTTTCTTATCTATTTTCCAAAAAGCTATCCTCAAGGACAGCCTAATAATTAATCCTAGATGAGATTGCCTTCACAAGGTAAGCTGGTTCCTATACTATCGAGGTCGTTTATGAACCAAAAACCCAACATCCTGATTACCAATGATGATAGCATCCATGCCCCAGGAATCAAACATCTCTGGCAGGCATTACAGGACACCTGTGATCTGAAGATCGTAGCACCTGCGTCTGAAAAGTCCGGAGTAGGCATGTGCCTGACTCTGTGGGATCCCATTCACATCCATACGGTAGACTGGCATAAAGACACCCCTGCATGGAAAGTAACAGGAACCCCTGCAGACTGCGTGAGACTTGCCACAAGCCAACTCTTAACAACCCCTCCAGATCTTGTTGTATCAGGGATTAACCGAGGTGCGAATTCTGGGAGAACCATCTTATATAGTGGCACGATTGCTGGAGTCATTGAAGCAACCATGAGGGATATTCCTGGCATTGCTTTTTCATGCCAAGACTACGAGAACCCCAACTACGCACAGTTTGAGCAGTACGTCTATCCACTTGTTCGCTATGTATTAGATCACCCCCTCCCTAGAGGATGCTTCCTTAACGTCAACTTCCCTGCTACAAAAAAGGTACAAGGCATTAAGATGACAAGACAAGGGATGAGTATTTTTAAAGATGATACTCAAGAAAGAACCCATCCAGATGGGTATAGTTACTACTGGATGAGCGGAAAGTGGCAGGCACACCCAGAACACGAACATAGCGATGTAAAGGCCCTGGAGAATGGCTTTATATCGGCATCCCCCATTTACGTCCATGAGCTGACACACCTCGAAGTTATCTCGTCTAGAAAAAAGCACTTTGAAGATATACTTAATTTTTAATTCTTTTTCCTAAACCATTCTCAAAACCATCGAGGCGCAGCATAGCCTCGCGCTGCGCCTTTTCTATAATACTCTGCCCCGTTTCTATTCGATAGATCCTCTGCAGCTCCTCTTGCAGCTGATCATTAAGCTCTACACTGTATGGGCTAAGGTTACTCAAAACAGCTTCCGGATTGTCGATTTGAAACTGACGAGCCTGTATCATGACAACAGCCAACCTCTCGAAACGTTTTTTAAAAACCGGCTCGATTGCAACCAAATCCTCTCTCGTGAGTACACCCTGTAAATCCCTAAGTAACTCTCGAGTAACTGCCTGACCTTCATGACGAAAATCATCGGGAGATGTGGGAGCGCAACCCCCGACAGCAACAAGCCCCACACTCAACCAACACCAGATCATTTTCATATCGATTCCTCGGTGACTCTACTTCAGAATAACAAGTCAAAAAGCTGTTAGCAAGCATCTTCTCAAAAGAAAAAAATCCTGTTTTTCATTTTTTTTAAAAAAGCACTTGTGAAAAAATCCACGATCAGATTATTGTATAGCTTCTTTTTAAGCTGTTGGGGCGCATAGCTCAGTTGGTAGAGCGCCTGTCTTACACACAGGTGGTCATAGGTTCGAGTCCTGTTGCGCCCAACGTTATAAAAGCGGGAGTAGTTCAATTGGTTAGAGCACCGCCCTGTCACGGCGGAAGTTACGGGTTCGAGCCCCGTCTCCCGCGCATTTTTTTAAGAAAAATGCAGCGATATCACATTCTTTTTTCTGTACAAAAATATTTCATTGAAGTATTTTCCACATTTACAATTCACCATGACGGAAAAAAGCTATGACAAACTCAAAACAAATCAAATCCTGGTTACACCATACCGTCATCTTTTTTTGGCTGGCCTTAGGAGCAGCACTAGTCGCTTTATCCATTAAAGTCTTTTTACTTCCTCATCAATTAATTGACGGTGGCATTGTCGGAATTGCTTTAATTCTCACAAGACTCTATGGGACCGACTACCTATCCTATTTCTTTGTGCTTTTAAACATCCCCTTTATTTATCTGGCATTGAAGTTTATTAGGCGATCTTTTGTGGTTCACATGCTTATTGCAGTCCTCCTTTTTGCTGGTTTCCTTTTCCTCTTTAGCAACTTTACTGCATTTGATGGAGATAGTCTGGAAATTATTGTATTTGGGGGTGCTATTCTCGGCATAGGAGCGGGCCTTATTATTCGATATGGAGGATGCTTAGATGGCACAGAAATTCTCGCGATTATTATTAATCGCAAAAAAGGTTTTACTGTTGGCCAAGTAGTCCTTGTGATCAATATTTTTATCTTTGCTGCCTATGGATGGATTTTCCAAGATTGGCATATCGCACTCAAGTCTTTAATGACCTATATTGTGGCCTTTAAAATGATCGATCTAGTCATCGTAGGACTTGATGAACTGAAATCTGCATTAATCATCTCCTCAAAACCAAAAGAACTCGCTGATGCCATTATGCAAGAGCTGGGTCTTGGTCTTACTATTATGCATGGTAAGGGTGGTTTTTCTGGTGATGCAAGGGAGATTCTTTTCGTTATTGTAGAACGTCTTGACTTGTCTGATCTAAAAGAGCTTGTACTAAAAAAAGATCCTGGCGCGTTTATGGCCATTGAAAACCTACATGAAGTCGTCTATGGCAAACAACCCAGCATATCCCACAAAAAGAAAAGCCGAAAACTATTTAGACCGGTTTCCCATTAAAAGATTTTTCGTATACACCCAATAAATACTGACTATATTCACTGGTTTTGTTTTGGCTGGCTGCATCCAGAAGCTGAGAAGCCCCGATAAACCCTTTACGGTAGGCTATTTCTTCTAAGCAACCTACCTTACTCCCTTGCTTTCCTTGGATATTTTGCACGAAACTCGAAGCATGATGAAGCGCATCATGCGTGCCAGTATCAAACCAAAAAAAATCACTACCTAGTGTTTGGACCTGCAGAAGCCCCCTTTTTAGATAAGCATTATTCACATCGGTGATTTCGAGCTCCCCTCTTACAGAGGGTTTAAGTGACTTGGCGATTTCGATCACCTGTGGATCATAAAAATACAGCCCAGTCAGAGCATAGGAGGAAGCGGGTTTTTCAGGCTTTTCTACGATAGTTAAAGCCCTACCCTGTGGATCAAAGGTAATCACACCATAACGACTAGGATCTGGAACTTGATACGCAAACACCATCCCTCCTTCTGCCAGCTGAGCAGATGAGAGCAATTGCTTTTCTAAATCACGTCCGTAAAAAATATTATCTCCTAAAATCAGTCCGACACTATCGGTCCCAATAAAAGATTCGGCTATGAGAAAAGCTTGCGCAATTCCATCAGGGGATGGTTGGGCTTTAAAAGACAGGGATAAACCAAAACGATCCCCATTTCCAAGCATCTGCTGAAATCGAGGCAAATCCTCAGGAGTAGAAATAATCATAACCTCTTGAATACCTGCCTGCATAAGAACAGACAAGGGATAATAAATCATAGGCTTGTCATATACAGGAAGCAGCTGTTTACAGATTGCCATAGTCACAGGGTATAGTCGAGTGCCTTTACCTCCTGCCAGTACGATGCCCTTCATAATGACAATCCTTGTGTCTCCATCATCTTATAAATACCTCTAAGCCCACGGTAATGCTCTTTAAAATCCAGACCATATCCCACAACAAATTCATTATCGATAGAAAAGAGAACATAATCAGGCTGCATAGTAACTGCACGAGGAACTCGCTTACATAGAAGGACTGCAGAAGATAAGCTTTTAGGGTGCTTGTGATACAGACGCTCACAAATACCGGTCATCGTTATTCCAGAATCAAAGATATCATCGACCACTAAAATATGCTGGCCTGTGATATTGAGTTCATCGAGACCTAAAATCGTGAGATCTCCCCTCACTGAGCCTTGGGCACCATAACTTTTGCATTGAACGACCTCTAAGATAAAAGGGGTTCTTATCTGACGAATGAGATCGGCAACAAAACACAGAGCCCCCTTGAGAACCATTACAATGACAAGGGACTCGCCTTGATACTTATGATCTATTTGCTTTGCTAAAGAGGCTATTTTCTCCAAAATAACCTCTTCAGAAATCATAAGCTCCGTCTCATGAATCATGGGATTTATCATGAGCTTTTGGTTGGAATAGACATCCTTCTCCGATAAGCTGATCGATATAGGTAATGACATAATCATTCTCTAAAAATCGTTTATCTTGCAGCATATACTGATGAAAAGAAACCGTAGAATGCACACCACCAATATGAAACTCCCTGAGAGCTCGTTTAGCTATAGCAATAGCTTCTGCTCGATTACTACCCTTAACGATCAGTTTAGCAATCATAGAATCATAATTAGGCGGGATCTTATAGCCTGAATAACACGCACTATCTACTCTAACATGAGGACCACCAGGAGGAATATAGTATTCCAGCTTGCCGGGAGAAGGAGCGAAATTATTTGAGGGATTTTCTGCGTTAATTCTGAACTGAATCACATGCCCTTTATACTCAATATCCTTCTGCTTAAAGGAGAGTTTTTCTCCCATTGCAATCCTAATTTGCTCTCTTGCTAAATCAATGCCAGTAAGCTCTTCGGTAATCGTATGCTCTACCTGAATTCTGGTATTGACTTCCATGAAATAAAAATTCTTTTCTTGGTCGAGTAAAAATTCGACGGTACCGAGAGAGTAATAGCCAGCTGCTTTAACGATGGCAACAGCTGCTTCACCGATTTTTTTTCTAAGTGCAGGAGTTAGTATAGGACTTGGGGCCTCTTCGATGAGTTTTTGCCGGCGCCTTTGAATGGTACAGTCACGCTCTCCCAGATAAACATAATTTCCATGTTTATCACCAATGACTTGTACTTCAATATGACGTGGATTGACAATCATTCTCTCTAAATAGACATCCGGATTATTAAAACTCACCTCAGCTTCCGCTCGAGCTGCAGAAAACTGCCTGATAAATTCATCCGCATTATAAGCAATTCGAATCCCTTTCCCTCCACCACCAGCTGAGGCTTTAATAAAGACAGGGAAGCCTAGTCTTTTCGCTTCTTTTAAACCTTCTTGGGGATCTTCAATGATCCCATCTGATCCTGTAATAATCGGACACTTTACGCTTTTTGCCGTGGCTTTGGCTTTTGATTTATCTCCAAGAAGTGCAATGGACGCCGGAGAGGGTCCAATAAAATTCACTCCACAACTTTCACAAATCGATGCGAAATTCGCATTTTCACTTAAAAATCCATAACCTGGATGGATCGCATCTGCGCCTGTAATTTCACAAGCCGATAAAATATTAGGAATCTTTAGATAAGACTTTTGAGACGGTGGCTCACCAACACAGATCGCCTCATCAGCATGAAGAACATGCAATGCTTCTGAATCAACCTGGGAATAAATTGCCACTGTTTGCAAACCAAGATCATGACAGGCTCTAATAATTCTTACAGCGATTTCGCCGCGATTTGCAATGAGTACCTTTTGCATGGAACGCCTACTTTAAACAATACGAAATAGTTTACTGCCAAATTCAACAGGATGTGCATTATCTAAACAAATTTCAGCAATAACACCACTTACACCCGCTTTTACTTCATTCATGACTTTCATCGCTTCAATAATACAAACAATCGTATTTTCTTCTACTTTATCACCCACTTTTACAAACACAGGATCCTCTGGAGAAGGTGTTTTATAGAATGTGCCTACCATCGGGGAGGTAATAAATTTACCATCTACCTGTTCCGATTTCATCAAACCATCTATTTTCCCCTCTGAAGGAACTGGAGAAGGGATATGTTGATGATGGACTGGAAAATGCGCTGTATGATGTTCATGATGTCTAAAAGAAGGGTGCGTAAACATCGCAGAAGAACCAGACGAAGATGGATGAATGATTTCTTGCTCCACTTCTCTCTCCAAGGAGATCTCATAACCGGTCTTTTCTTTAATACTTAACTTTTTAATGCCCGCTTTTTCCATTGCAGCCATTAATTCTTTTACTTGCTTTAACTCCACAAATACTCTCCTCCATTAAATTTAGACACGCTGAATGTATTCATTTGTTAAGGTATCAACTTTAACGATATCTCCTGACTCAACAAACATAGGAACCTCTATTTTAGCTCCCGTTTCTAGAATCGCTATCTTATCCGCATTAGCTACATGCGACGCAGCCTCTAACAATTCTGTTTTCACTACCATAAGCTCTAAAAACTGAGGGAGCTCCACAGAGAAAATCGTAGTTCCATAAAACATGGATTTAATTTCCGTTCCCTCTTTGAGATAATTGACCTTATCTGCAATAACTCCAGCCGGAACGACCACTTGATCTAAGCTTCCAGTATCTAAAAAAAGATAATCCTTACCTTCAATATACAAAAACTCTAGCTTCTTTTCGATTAAAGCTACTTCTTGAACTTCTTGATTCAGCTTAAAACTTTTCTCCAGAACTTCTTCTGTCATTAAATTTTTTAGCTTTGTTTTTATAAACGGCAAACCTTTTGCAACAGTCACCTTAACACTCGACTCTACGCGATAGATTTTTCCATCTATACTCAGCATCATTCCAGGAGATATTTGATTACTTGTTGTCATGACTACCATTACCCATTAGAACTATAATATGTTAAATTTCAGAAAGAATCTTCATAATTTCGGAAAGATGAGAAATCGCATAATCTACATCATTCCTATCTCCCTTACAATGGACGCCCCTTCCCGAAAGCATCTGCACTGTTTTATACCCCAATTCCTTTGCTGGAGTTAGATCAGTTGCAATCCTATCGCCACAAACGAGAACATCACAGGGATCAACGTCTAACTCTTCCACAATCATTTGGTAATATTTTTTTTTATTTTTAACTGGTGTGACAACTATCTTACTAAAAATATCTGAATGAATACCAGCTTTTTTCAATTTTAGTAGTTGCAAATGCTCTTGACCGATCGTGACAAGAGCCAGTTTATGCATCTCACTTAAAGCCTCTAAAATTTCTATAGCCTGATCATGTGCATGAATCGATACTGTCAAAGGGATGTCATGATACACGATATCGTGAGACAGAGGGAGCAAGGAACGATCGATTTCACTAATCTCGAAGAACTCATCTAAAGCATGTCTTGCGCTCGGAGCTGTTTGATTTAACCTCAATAGCGTATCAAGTGCTGCTTGCTGATCAGAGAATAAAACACCTTGGCATACAAGTTCTTCAAAAGCCCTTTGCAATTGAAAGGGAGTGATCGATCCGGACGTATCGATCAATGTATCGTCTAGATCAAAGATGATTAACAATTTTCATCAACTCATGAGCTAATTTTTTAGAATCATGCCGAATTAAACTTCTCTTAATAAGATCCACCTTAGGAACTCCTTTAAATTCTCCTAGTAAGGGGGTGGCTATCACTCGTTCATCCCCCTCCATATCATTCTCCACCAAATCCCCTTCATCAGCATAGATCTGAATCTGTTCTTGGGAAGGCTTTTGATTATTAACAAGGGTGAAATCAAAGATATGCTCACCGATAAAGCGCTCCATTTCCTTGAGATACGTACTTACGGTAAATCCGGATGTTTGCCCTTTACGATTCATTAGATTAACCACAAACACTTTTTTAGCAGAAGTCTTACGAAGAGCTTCTCCTACACCCTCTACCAGTAAATTCGGGATTAAAGAAGTATGCAAACCACCAGGACCTACTACAACAAGATCGGCATTCATAATCTCATCGATAGCTCTGGGATTGGCTTTGGCATAAGGCTCTAAATAAATACTATTATAACCTTGATCAATCTCCTGAGACAGATAAACTTCTTTCTCCCCTTCTAAAATTTTTCGATTATTTAAAATCATTTTCAATCGAACTTGGTGAGTAGTAACGGGGATGACCTTCCCTTTAATCACTAAAATCTTACTGACTTCATCAACTGCTTTCTCAAAACTACCTGTAACCTTCTCCAAAGCAGAAAGTAAGAGGTTACCAAAACTATGCCCCCCAAGCCCTCCCTGCTCAAACCGATAATTCATTAAGGAGCGCATCATAGCTGATGAATTAGACAGAGCCACTAAACATTGACGCACATCACCGGGCGGTAATACCCCAAGCTCATCACGCAAAATGCCAGTACTACCCCCATCATCGGCCATCGAAACAATAGCACTCAGATCCACGGGAAAATTCTTTAGCCCACGAAGGACGGTAAAATTACCCGTGCCACCGCCAACGACAACGATCTTTTTCATAGAGACTCCCCGAAAATCAGCAATTAATAGAAAAGAAACAACAACACATTATTTAACCTCTAGCAGAACCATCAAACAGACGGCTTTACAGAAAACACCTTCAGAAACCCAGACATCAATATAACTACGTCGTTGCACCACGCAGTGAGTCTATAGCGAGCTTCATGTTTTTAGCGGAATAGAGATAAGTTCCCGAAACTAAAATGTTAGCACCAGCTTCTACACATTGAGCCGCTGTTACGACATCAATCCCTCCATCTACTTCGATATCAAATGGATCAAGTAATAGCCCTTGATCCGCCTCTAAACGGACCCTGCCACCTTTTCTGATGTGTAACTTATCGCATACCTCTCTTGTAAACTTAATCTTTTCAAGAGTCTCTGGCATAAAAGACTGCCCACCAAAACCAGGATTCACTGTCATAATCAGAATGAGATCACACTTGTCTAAATATTTAGGGATAAGCGACATGGTCGTCTCCGGACAAAAAGCCAAACCGGCCTCTACATTACATTTACGAATAAAAGACAACGTATCTTCAACATCTTCTGTAGCCTCTATATGAAATGTAATCCGATCGGCACCGGCCTCCACAAATCGCTCGACGTATGCAAAAGGATTGTACATCATTAAATGGACATCTAAAAACAAATTCGTTGCTTTATTCACAGCTGCAAGTGCTTTAGGACCAAGTGTTAGATTGGGCACGAAGTGCCCATCCATGACATCGAAATGCAGAGCATCAGCACCAGCATCTGCTGCTCGTCGCGCCTCATCCGCAAGAGATCCAAAATTCCCCGACAAAATAGATGGAGCGATTTTTAGCACAGAACTTTTTTTCATACTCCCTTACCTTACATTAACATGGATAATAAGTACGACAGGATATCCACTTGGCAAAATTTAAGGAAACTATTTCCTTCTCAAATGACAGAAGAATGGCAATATAGACCAGTCTCCGCAAAAAGATTTCTTTAGATTTTCCCCATAACAGGTTGTAACGGCGTTTATATCGGGAGACCTACAAAAGAAGAAATCCAGAAGTAGCCAACAACCACGAACCCTTACCTATTCATTGATTCAGAGGGAGGGGCAAGCGAGTCTAAAACCACTTTAGAATAACTCACCTGAGAAGAGACTGATAGAGGCAATCTTACAGGATTTGAGCTATAAGCTCCTAAAAAAAAACCAACAGAACCTAATACAGAACCAGCACAACAAAGAGCACTCCCAGCACCCAATATAGATAGGCCATTTACTATAGTAAAAGGGATCCCCAGAGCATTCAGCAGTTGATAAGTTACCCCTCCACTTATAGCACACCCCATTCCCTTCCTAAGTAAGTGAGCATGAAAATCTTCCTCATCAGAGAGCGCAGGCCCGATTTGATCGAAAACAGAACGACCCAAACACGAGACTGATTCGTTTAATACACCCAGGCAGATGCCAAGGGATACGCCCTGCCCAACCGATGCAGAGCCAATCGCACACAGCCCTGCAGAACATACGCATGATCCATAATTACTAACCAGAGATCCGTTCTGAAACAATTCATTTATTGTACGTCCCATATAGACCTACACTCCTTAAAGATTTGCGAAAAATAAAGTTATCATAAAGATACTAAACACTGTGTATTTTGCAAAACCAATCTCTTCCACATCTGACGGATCTCCCCTGCCTCTACAATTAATAAACTAGACCAGTAATGAAACCCCTCGTAATACAAAAGTGCTGTAATTAACTGGCAGCTACCGATACCCCGACACTTTATCCTTGATGCCACCTCTTCTTTATCGAAAGGCTCTCGAGATTTCATAATTAAGCAAATATGTGTTAACTCTTCTTGCAACACCTCCCCCACTCCTTGACTACGAATACTATCACATAAAGAGGAGAAAAGGTTTTTAATACACTGATAATCAACGACATTACGAGATTCCATAGGCATCAGAGCATGAAAAAAGTTCTCAAAAAGAAATGTCTCCTTATTATCCAGAGGACCAAGTAAATCCTTTACCATCTGCAAAGTCTCATTTTGCGTAGCAATCATTCCACCATTATAATCTCTAAAATCCCCTAATGCCTGATACAATTCACAAACAACCGCCTGCCTAGCCTTCAATAAATCTACTGTATGATCTTCCCTAACAAAGAAATGTTTAGGTAGATGAATGCGAAAAACCGTAGCTTCCTTAGGATATTTCCCTCTCAATAAACCTACTCGCCTTACCCTATCTTCAACAAAAGAAAATCTACAATCTGCACTCTCATACATTTCAGCAACAGAAACCGTCGAAGGATCTGTTAGCAACCTCAATACAATGACTGTAAACGTCAAGTTCTCATCCTCCTGCAATTCAAAGGATATAATAACCTGAGGAAGATCCTTGAAATATTTCAACTCATGACTTAATACCAGGATATTCTTCATCACCTCCTCTTCATTCCGAGGCATAAATAAGGCAGGCATTAATCTTTCCACGTGGTTTTTTAAATCACTAGGCAGTTTTTGACGCATCAATCGAATATCAGCACCTGAAAAACTTTGCTCATTGGTTTTTTCTATTTCTAAATAAACAATCTGCACCTTGCCATCTTTACTTGGCATCACAAAGCTCGAATCCTCTAACAACCTTACGCCGGGCAAATGGTTCGCTATAGACTTCATTAAATGATGCTCATCAAAGAGTTCATTTTTATGAATAAAATTCACTCCCACTACTAAAGCTAAAACCCTCTTAGTTTTAACAGCTAAATGAACCTTAATTCTACACACTTTTAAACTGACATGACGCTGACCTGGCAACATTTCAGTTAGCTCTAATAAAGATTTTTTAAAAAGATAAACAGTATAGACAATCCGACTTAAATGATAACATTCACGCGACTGCTTAAACTCCTCCTTAGCTAGAAGCAGAAATTGCTGCATGAACCCAAAAAGGTCATAATCAAATACATTCGGTTTTTTTTGAATCAGCACAGAAAGAGCATCTTGGATAACAGCATTTTTTTCACTGCAAGAAATACCCTTCATTTCTAAAATTTTACCTGCTTGATAATAGGATGCAAGACCAAGAAAAATCTCATTTTCCAAAACCAGTAAATTCCGACGCACCCTATCCAAATCCTTATCGCTTTGCAACGCAATGACTGCATCGGCAAAAAGTAAATCCCCCTGATACAGCAAAGGGGAAGAGAATCGACTAGATACGAAATTTTCAAGCGTTAATTTAACGCCTGGCAAAAGCCATCGAACAACCATTTCCTGAAAGAATTTTGCAGCATGAACCTGAAAAGGACACATAATCTGCAGACTAAAGTAATAAGGACTACCTCCCCAAACCTCAGCTCTAGATAAAGGAAATAAATGATTAGGGACCCTACCTCGAGATCTCAGATCATCAACATCTAGTAAAACTTCCTTAGGAACCATCTTACGCAGAATGCCACGAATAAAATTCACATGCAGCATCGCCTGGGCTGAATCTGAAGATCCACTGAAAACTGTAAGCACCTCTGGAAAGCCACCTATAGCCTGCATAACACCTCCTTCATTCGTACACCACTTCTTTTTTGACTAAACCATCTAAAGCTCTATGAATTAAGGTTCCTTCTCGACTACCACACACATCAAACTCTTGAAAAGACAAGACATGCATAAGAAGGGAATTCTTCTGAGCCAAAGCAACCGCTCTATGATGCAAAACCCTGCAACCTTGCTTCATAATATCTAAAGCCTGTTCGTAGGTTAACCAAGGATGGAATACTGCGTTACAGTTTTTTTTTGGATCCGCTGAATAAACCCCTCTTACATCTTTATAAAATTCGACTTTATCGGCGTTAAGAGCAAGAGCCAACGCCACAGCACTAGTATCTGATCCCCCTCTACCTAGAGTAGTAATTTCCCCAGATAGACTTACTCCCTGAAATCCAGCTACAATAACAATCTTATCCAAATCTAACTGCTTAAGAATTCTATACGGCTTGACATTGATAATCTTTGCTTCAGTATGATCCTCACTCGTTATGATACCAGACTGACTACCTGTAAAACTAATAGCCTCTTTCTGTTGGAGAGAAAGAGCCATAGCTAAAAGAGAACTACTAATGCGCTCACCAACGCTGACAAGCATATCTAATTCACGCTTAGGGGGTAATGGATGAACCTGACTAGCTAGAGCAATAAGCTGATTTGTGTGATCCCCCATTGCGCTTACGACGACTACACATCTTTTATACTCAAGAGATCTTTGGGCAACAATACGTGCCACAGAATGAAAAGCCTCTGGGGTAT
>CAMDPQ010000011.1 GCA_945905275.1 Chlamydia trachomatis | reverse complement strand
AGAAGAGATATTCATGCAACTTCAGTATACTATGCAGGACAGCTTGTTCCTGGAAAGAATAAACAAGGAGAGTCTATTGCTGAGCTTGTAGATTATGATGAAGTCAGGGCTCTTGCCTACGATATACCGATCATTGGTTATGAGGAGTCCACACAGTTCAATGTGAATACATTAAGGCTATGGACGACTAAGGAATCACCAAGAAATTTTCAGCTACAGAGATTTAATGCCGGGCAGCTCGATAAAGCAGGAGAAAATACCTCTCTTACTGATGTTTTATATCCCAATGATAATAATGAACTAGGGAAACGGATTCGATTGAAGCAGGAGTTTTTACTTTCATCAGCCTCCGTTCAGGACATCTTTGCTCAGTATCTGCGTCATCACCCGGATATGAGTCGGTTTGCAGATAGAGTAAGAATTCAAATTAATGACACACATCCAGCTCTTGTTATTAGCGAGCTGATGAGGATCCTTTTGCAATCTCATGATTTTTTATGGGCACAGGCATGGGATGTCGTACAAAGTTGTTGTAGTTTCACCAATCATACAGTGTTAAAAGAGTCTTTAGAGGAATGGAATCAAAATCGTGTTAAAGACCTGCTTCCTGCTCAGTACGCCATCATAGAAAGGATGAACTTAGAGTTGTGCACCTCTATTCGCAAAAGCTACCCAGGAGATGAAGACAGGGTTCGTAGGATGTCCATTATTGAAGCCGGTCAGGTTCGTATGGCGCATCTTGCGATTTATGGGGCTCATAAGGTGAATGGGGTGGCGGCTTTACATACAGACATTTTAAAAAACACCATTTTTCAAGATTTTAATGCGATGTATCCGGATAAGTTTATGAATGTAACCAATGGGGTAACTCAGCGCAGGTGGTTATTATATAGCAATCCGGCGCTTGCTGCATTTATTACGCAACGGATCGGTTCGCAGTGGATTGTTGATTTTAGCCATATCCATGAGCTGGCAGCATTTGCAAGTGACCCAATCTCCCAAGAGGAGTTTCTTGCTATTAAACGTAATAATAAAAGAAGGCTTATTGAGTTTTTGCAGGAGTCCAATCCAATCAGGGATGATAAAGGAAGGATTTTGGGTTTTACGGACCCGTTAACAGAAGAGGCTCTTTTTGATGTGCAGATTAAAAGGATTCATGAGTATAAAAGGCAGCTCTTAAATGCTTTGCATGCGTTGATGCTCTATTTTGAAATCAAAGCCAATCCAAGCGCCCGCAAGGTGAAAAGACAAATTCTTTTTGCTGGTAAGGCAGCACCAGGTTATGAAATTGCGAAAAATATTATAAGGTTGATCTACTGCGTTGCAAGAAAGATTAATGCAGATCCTGAGGTGAATGCACATTTACGCGTGATCTTCATAGAAAATTATAATGTCTCACGAGCGGAAATGATCATACCCGCAGCTGATTTATCAGAACAGATTTCTACAGCCGGCATGGAAGCCTCAGGGACAGGGAATATGAAGCTTGCTATGAACGGGGCCCTTACTATAGGGACAGAGGATGGTGCCAATGTCGAGATGCATCAGCAGGTTACGGATAGATGGTGGCCATTTGGATTCGGTAGAACAGCCTTAGCAAATCAAGAGGTATGGGAATCTAAGCAAGCATATAACCCATCGGAGATTTATTTAAACCATCCAGGCATTCATCAGGCATTAGATGCATTAAGGGATCAATCATTAGCCATTACAGAAGAAGAGAAGGAGGCATTAAGTAGTCTTTATCATGTTATATTGGAAACGAAATATTCGAATATAGCCGATCGGTATTTTGTGCTTAGTGATTTATTGAGTTACTATGACGCGCAGAAAAAAGTAGAGGAGTTATATCTTCAGCCTAATTTATGGGCCGAGTATGCGATCCATAATATGGCTGCGATGGGAGAGTTTTCAACCGACCGCTCTATTCATGATTACGCCACCCATATATGGGGGCTCGAGCGTTGTCCTGTCAGTGGTGCAGAGCTCAAACTCGTTAGAAAAGATTATAGCGATCATGATAAATGCAGGATTTTTTAGCTGCCAAGTGACCACTTTGCTTTTAGTTTAGCAAGGCTTCCCTCTTTTTCCATTTGCTGGATCACTTTATTAAAAGCATGCATCAGCTCGGTGTTTTCTTCTTTAAGAGTGATCAGTTTCAGTCCATCGTTTGTCATAGGAGAGGTTGTGATGTGTAGGCTCTCTTCAAAAAGATCTCTACAGTAGCCTTCTGCGGGCAATGCTGCCACAACGGCAGCTTCGATTGTGTTTTGCGATAGATCATTAAGAAGCTTGGGTATGGAGTCGTATATTCGAATAATGATATCGGGATATTTTTGAACAATATTTATCGCATCCGAGTCGGAAATAACCCCAACTTCTTTATTAGCGAAGTCTGTTAGAGATGAGGATGTCATGTTTTTGGGGACAATCAGTACAGGACCTGTTTTCATAAATACCGAAGAAAAAGCGTACTTTTTTTCAGTGAAGTTGTACTGTGTGATACCGGCGAATACGGCTTGATATTCCTTTTCTTGTAGTCCTTGTAGTAACGAGTTCCAGTTTGCAGGTTTCATTGTAATAGATAGGTGCGTTCGAAGGGAAGCTTCTGAAACAAGGTCCGTAAGAAAGGCGATGATGTTGTTTTCTCTGCCCAGGGATTCAATAGAATAAAAAGAGGGGTCTACTGCAACGGTATAGCTCGGTTTTTTAACGGTTCCGCAGGCAGATAATAGAGTGAAGACAAGATAGAATAGTCTCTGACAAAATAAGTTCACGGATACACCCCTGCTATTAGAAATAGTCGACCACAATCCTTACTGTAGCATAATTTTACCCTAATCGCATAGTATTTCTAATTAAAGAATAAATGTCATAAAAGAGATGATCTATGAGAAATAAAATTTTGCTTATAAATTTTGGTGGGCCACGAAGTCTTGATGAGGTCCCTGTATTTTTAAAAGAGCTGCTTACCGATGGGGATGTAATTAGAACTCCTCTGCCTAAGTTTTTCCAGGATTTGCTGTTTTCCTCAATTGCTAAAAAAAGATCGCATAAAATCGCAGAGGATTATGCCCATATTGGTGGTAAATCTCCCATATACGAAGATACCGAGTGGGTAGCGAGTATGTTGCGTGAAATGGGGTATAATATACTCACCTTCCATAGATATTTACCTCAGACTCATGCGGAATTTTTAGATCGTGCCAATGATTTTATCGATGAGGATACAGTAGTGTTTCCTCTGTTTCCTCAATTTAGTTATGCGACAACAGGTAGTATTGCACGCTGGATGCAGAAAAACTTATGTCGAAGAAAAAGTAGAGCAATGAGATGGGTCAAGTCCTATAGCGAACATAAATCATTTATCGGTTGCTTTGTCCGTGTAATACATGATTTTATGAAAACACAGAATCTTATCGAACAGGACACTTTGCTGTTTTTTTCTCCTCACGGACTTCCGGTATCTTACGTTTTTCAGGGGGATACCTATAAAAAAGAATGTGAACGATCGTGCTATCAGATTATGAATGCATTCCCACAGGCTGCATCGGTTATTGCGTATCAATCTCAATTTGGAAAATCAGAATGGATTAGGCCTTATACTAGTGAGGTCGCAGAGGCTATTGGAGATTGGAATCAATCGCGGCAAAATGTGCTTTTTATACCTCTTAGTTTCACTTCGGATCATATAGAGACTTTATTTGAAGTCGAACAGCAGTACCTTCCCTCTGTAAAAAAAGCCGGTTTGCAGGCTTATCGCTGTCCAGCATTTAACAGGAGACAGGATTGGGTGGAGGCGATTTCTACAATCATTCAAGACGCGGATCTAGTTTCCACTCAAATGCTTGTGCGTAGCGATAAAGAGCAATGCCCTTGTCGCGGAAGATCATAGGCCGTTAACATAGCCGAGAATCATCTTCATGATATAAAACACGAGGATACTCATGATGGCACTTGCCGGGATTGTAATAATCCATGATAACACGATATCTTTAAGCATACTTAAGTTGAGAGCCTTGATACCTCTTGCAAGGCCGACTCCGAGGACTGCTCCTACGAGGCAGTGCGTCGTTGAGATAGGCAGGCCACATTTAGAGGCGAGGAGGATCGTGGTAGCTGCCCCAAATTCAGCGCAGAAACCGCGTGTTGGTGTTAGCTCTGTAATCTTTTTTCCAATAGTTTCTATGACTCTCCATCCCCATGTAGCAAGTCCAATTACGATGCCAATACCTCCAAAGGCTAGCAGCCAGGAAGGGACCACAGATACATCGGAGATGGCTCCATTTTTGATGATATCAAGGACCGCTGCTACAGGGCCTATCGCATTGGCTACATCATTGGCTCCGTGAGCAAACGCAACAAAGCAGGCGCTTAAAATCTGCAGATACACAAACTTGTTTTCTACGGTTTTGTATTCTGAGGCTCTTTCTGTAAAATTTGTTTCTTTACGTAGGGTGTAAGATAAGGTTTTGATGTCTGTGATAAGGTGAGCTACCTTATCATGAGCATCTTCAACGGTATTAGCGTGGACTCTGTGCAGGTGTTTCAGCGCCTTATTTAAGCTAACAACGCTTTGAGGGGAGTGCATTGTGGTCGCTTCATAGGGCGCCACAGTCCCTTTCCTGCGCACTAGCAAGTAGGTCACTGCAAAAGCAATTGCACTGCTTCCAAGGGCAATCAGAATGGCTTGAGAGAAATTCACATGAATATTTAAGTTGTCAATCCCGTTTAAAGTCAGGCTTAAGGTAAATACCCCAAAGACTATCATCGTAAGATAAGGGAGCATACGTACAGTGGCTTTAGCAGGATTCATGGCAAATAAAATTTTTCTTTGCAGTGCATAGAAAAGGGTATAGGAAATGATCGCACTAATTAATGGGGATAAGACCCAGCTGGCAAAAATCGATATGACCTCTTCCCATCTAACAGCTTCTACTCCGCCAACCACGGCGCCAAACCCAATAATTGAGCCAACAATAGCATGCGTGGTGGATACGGGCCAACCGTAGTAGGAGGCAATTTGGAGCCACAAGCTTGTACTCATAAGGGCTGCGCTCATCCCTAATACCAGGATCATTGGCTCTGCGAGGAACATATCTGTATTAATTAAGCCCCGTTGCATTGTTTCTGATACATTTGAGCCTACAAAAAAAGCACCAGAAAATTCTAGAATAGCCGCTAGGATAACAGCTCTTCTCAGTGTCAGAGCTCCTGATCCTACTGAAGTTCCCATAGCATTTGATACGTCATTGGCCCCGATGTTCCAAGACATGTAAAAACCAATAATAAGAACAAGAGTTGTTAAAACCGATTCGAATTCCATTATTTTTTTTTGATCACCTTATTTAAGATCGAGAATCATTCTAATACGATTGGCTAATTTTTCCGATAAGCTAGATAGGCAGCCTACCTGTTCTATGACAGTAATCCATAGATAGAAAGAAGGGGAAGAAAAGTCATTGCCTTTAGCAAATAATTGTTTTTTTAGTTTATGATGCATTTGAGCTGCTTCATGTTCTTTATGAGCAGTCTGTTCTACCATCTCTTTGACTTTTTCCGCTTCAATTCCACCAAAAGAAGATTCAAGGAGTTCATCGATTTCTTCTATGATTTTTTTGGAGCTCCAAAAGACCTCAGCATTTTTTTTATACAGTAATTCAAAATCTGATTTGAATTCTTGAAACATTTCAAGGGGGCGTATAGATAGCAAGATTCCTATTTCTTCCGCTTTATCCGCTATGCTGTCTTGGACAGATAAAATTTCTAAAAAATGGGAACGATCCATCGGTAGGAAGATGCTTTTTGGTAAATGGTTTCGGATGTCGTTTTTGGTGACATCGGCTTCATGTTCTAGCTCAGAGAGTTCTTTCGAGAGCTTTTCAATTTTATCCAGGTCCATTTTTGGTAGCGCATCGATCAGCATGGTTAGCTTTTCTATACAAAGCGTTACCTTTTTCATGTGAGTTTGCAGTGGAGCAAAAGGCGATTTACCGAATAACTTTGCAATAGAGATCATATCTATTCCCTCGAATGAGCAGCGATGTAAATATTAAAGCAAGTTATATAGAGAAGATGCGTTTATGTAAACGGGTAAATGAAGATTCTAATCCATGTAAATTACAGGAGTCTCTAATTCTCATCACAATTTAGTTGGTGTATTTTGCAGATTATACCAGCTGCATAGCCTTATAGTCGCAGCTTATTCGATCGGATCGGGAGGGACTGTTGTGTTAGAAATAGTTCTATTTTGGAGGGTCAGATCCCTTGCGTATTTATATTCTTTAATCCCTGGAATTACATGGATGTCCCAATCTATCGGAGACCAGAGATACGTGTGTTTGAAGTAGTCTAAGATTTTTTTAATCCCTTGTTCAGAGACGAGGTAGGAGTGGAGACCAAATCTTAGGGTGGATGTGAGAATGTCTGATGAGATAGGTTGATTTTGCGCCCGTATACGTCGGCGATTAATGCGTTGTTTTGGTCTGAGTCGTAGTTCGGGTGGGTGCAGGAGGTATGATCCATCCAACTTTGTTAAATTAGTATCTGTATAAAAAATATCCCAATCCGGGGCGAGTTCTTCTAATTTCGTTAGAGGGTCAATGAGGCATTCTGGATTTTCTGTGAAGATGACATCATCTTCTAAAATCCAGATTTTCTTAAACCCTCGCTTATAAGCATCATTTAGGATGGAGATATGGCTTAACATGCAGCCAATTTGCCCTCCTGTTAGCTGAATTGGATAGGGCCCGAAAAGTTCTTGCTTTTGTAGTGTAGTCATTTCCCATCCATTGATGGCTGGGACTCTATTGGGTGATAAGTTGAATTCACTAAAAGTTGTTTTAAGTAATTCCCATTTTTGGGGGTGTTGATCAAGATTAATAACATAGATACAGTCTATACCGGGGAAGCCTGAGTGAGTTTCAGTGACGTCAATGGGTTGTAGGTATTTGACTGTGGGTGTTTCCTCTTTATGTAGGTAAGGGTAAATGGGGGTCATGCAAAAGAATATGCAGAAAGCAACGGATCGTTGAAATAGGCGGTTCATATAGAAAGCTGTAGTTTGATGAGAGGTGCAGTATTTATATGCAAATAGATTTTGTTTTTCTAGAAAAAACGCATATTCTACCAGAGCCTTCAACAGAATTCACCGTACCCAATAAGGATCGGGATTGCCTGTTATGCCGATATTGATATGTGGTATTTATCGGGCAGGTATAGATCTAATATCACTAAATAATGAGGTATTATTAAATCCAGAAAAAGGTGAAAAATAGCGCCAAATTAAACAGAAGAATATCAACTGTGATTGCAGAGAAAACTACCCTGATAATCACCTCTGTACGATAGGAAAAGCTCTGGTTTATTTCATTGAGGATTTAAAGGACCTCTAAGGAAAAGATGTAGGCGTTGTTAGAGTTTTTTCGAATTTGACAGCAAGAGGTACAAGTTGTACAAAAGAAATGAAATATGCAGTCCTTATGTTTGGTCCTCTAACTGCTTTCTACACGGGTCCTGCCCAAAAGAATCTAGCAAACATAGTGGTAAAGTCTCTAGATGACCTTCTTACGTATTTTAGCGAAAGCTATAGCCTCATGAATTCCTATAAATCAGTATTTGAACTGCAGGATAGCAGCTAGCCTCCCTTTACAGGGACACCTTGAATAGGTGCAGTATATCCGCTTTTTGTAAACAATACGTCTATATACAAAGACCTGCCCTGTTTTAAAAAGATCTTTGATTCGAGCACCGCTACGGGATTAGCTGGGTAAAATAATCGATGGAAAGGGCTAAGAAAGCCCTTGTTTTCCTTTTATCAGTGAGGCAATTCTGTAAAGAAATCTGTCCTGCATTATATTTATCTTCGAAGTGGAGAAGGCTAGTTATTTTACGGGTTTGTCAAAGGGAGCTCTGAGAGTAAATACTGTTTCTTCCCCGATAATAAGATCGTTTTCTATTGCGATAGGATTCTTGATCTCTATGAGATCTCCTTTTTTCAGAAATTCGTACGCTTTAGATTGATTGGGGTGGAGTTTTAATTGCGATCCTAACGTTTTTTTTCCATCAACACCGCATAGGAAGTGTCGGGGGCCTTTAAAGGTCTCTATGGGAGGACTGACGACACGGTATAACCGGTCTTCTTTTGGGTGTGTTGTTTTTGCGCCTGGTGGGCATAAAAGCAGGTAGGTCATTTTTAAAGAGTTGGCATTAAGATTAGAGGCTTTTTGGATGTCATTAATCATAAAAGGCTTATCGAAAGGTCTTTGGGTGAAGCAGGGGGAGGATCCATGCGCCAATGCTGGGCAGGGTCCTTGCCATATGCAAGGAGCTTGGACTTTTACATCTTCTTTAATAAGTAGATCTCTGAGCATTAATAAATGTCTATTCATGTCTACGGATGAAGAATCGAGAAGTAAGAGATGGCCCCCATCGGCTACTTTCTGTAGGAGCGATAGGATGTACTTTTTTTGCTTATCTAGATCAGGGTATAGGGTGGTGAGGCAATAGCCTACGATAATCAGGTCCCACTTCCCTTCCAATGACCAAGTTCTGACCTGTTTCGGGTCTTCTTCTCGAACGGATAGTGGGTATCCCAGCTTACCAGATAAAAGAGCTCCGGACTTAAGAGCTAGCTCATTAGTATGTAGGGTAAAAGCTTCTGTAGCCCCGCTCATAAGAGCTGCTAGAGCAAGAGGGGAAGTTCCAGATCCAATTTCTAACACTCTTTTAGGCACTTCTGGGATCTCTTGCATAAGGCTAAGTCCTTGCGAGAGTAGAATAGGCCAGTGGTACATTAAAAAAGCACTGAGCTCTTCTTTGTTTGTAAGGTCAGAGGAAAAGGTTAGCGCCTGGACTTGTTCTGTAAGAGCGCGGAATTCTCTTGTCTGCATCCGGTCTAAAGGGCCAATAGTCAGCTTATTAATTTGTCTGTAATAAGGTATGAGAAGAGCGTAGATCTCTTGCCAATCTAGCTTCACGGATGGACGTTTGGTTTTCATGAGAAAATGATCTTTTTTTCTGTTTCGGTCATTTCTTTGTATTGCCCTTCAGGGATCTCACTTAAAAGTAGACCTCCAATACGAACACGAGAGAGCTCTAATATGGTCAGCCCTGCATTTTCCACAAGGATTCTAACTTCCCTTTTCTTGCCTTCTTTAACCACCACTTTAAGAGTTCCTTTACGCACTTTTGATACGCGTACTGGAGTAATCCAAGTTTCCTCTATGTAAGCCCCTTTGGAAATCGCAATCAGATGTTCATGCGTAATCTCTTGACTGGTTTTTACGATATATTCCTTGGAGAGGTTAGCGGAAGGGTGAATCACCTGATTGGCAAAATGACCATCATTGGTCACTAGGATCAGGCCTGTAGTGTCTCGATCCAGTCTGCCCACGGTAAATAATCTTTCCGGGATTCCTTTAAAGAGATCGAGGATGATTTTTTTTGTGCCTACACGGGCGTTAGAACAAATATAGTTTTTGGGTTTATTCAGCATGAAGTAGAATTTTTTTTCTTCTCCTTTGATCTTCTGCCCATCAACAAGTATCATATCTGTTTCCCAACAGACTAGTGTCTGAGGGACTTTGATGATTTCTCCGTTTACAGAGACTTTTCCGGCAAAAATAAGCTCTTCGCTATGTCGCCGAGAAGCGACGCCGGCAGAAGCGAGGGCTTTACTGAGTCTTTTTTTTGTTTCCATAGGGCAATGATTCTACGCTGCCCCTTACTTAAAATACAATACAACCTAAAATTTAATTGTGGTTTCCCAATAAGATAATAGCGAATATACTGTGGATCAGTAGCATTAGGTGTAAAATGAAAGCAAAATCTAAGATTATTTTAATGCGCCACGGGCAGTCGGAGTGGAATAAAAAAAATATCTTTACAGGCTGGGTGGATATTCCCTTAAGTGCGCAAGGGATCCAAGACGCCTTGGAAGTAGGTAAAAAACTTGCTGACTGGCCTATAGATGTAATTTTCGTTTCTTCCCTAGTCAGGTCTCATATGACAGCTTTACTTGCCATGAGCCAGCATCAGGGAAACAAAGTCCCTGTTTTCATCCATGAAGAGGGGACGAGTCTCCAAAAGTGGTCGATGATTCATGATCCGATCACACAAGGCAACATGATTCCGATATATGCAAGCACCGCTCTTAATGAGAGAATGTATGGCCAGTTGCAGGGGTTGAGTAAGGATGAGACAATCGAAAAGTTTGGTGCAGACCAAGTGAAGCTCTGGAGAAGAAGTTATGATGTGATGCCTCCTGAAGGGGAGAGCCTTTCTATGACGGCTGCACGGGCTATTCCTTATTTTAACGAATCTATTTTACCTTTCTCAAGGGAAGGTAAAAATGTGTTTGTATGTGCTCATGGGAATTCTCTACGAGCGATAGTTATGCATCTGTTGGGATTAAGCAAACAAGAGGTGCTGGATTTCGAGATCGCCCCCTCTGAGCTGATTATCTTGTCAGAGAATAACGGGGTATGGATCAAAGAATAACCCATGGACGAAATTTACTTAGATAATCACAGCGCTACCTCTCCTGAGGATTCCCTCGTGGATCAGATGAGAACCATGCAAAAACAATACTGGGCGGCTTCCTCTTCCCCCTACAGGATCGCTCAACAAGCCTCCCTCCCTCTTACAGCTGCCTTTCGGAAGTTGTATGATCTACTTGGAGCCCAAGAAAATGACGGTTTTTACTTTAGCTCGAGCGGTGCAGAAGCGATTTCTCAGGTGTTTTTATCGACATATCTTTCTCGTGTTAAAGAGACAGGGCGCACCCATTTTGTTGCTACAGACCTGGAGGAAGCTCCTTTTTTACTGTCTATGAAAAGAATGGAGCAGTTTGGTTGTAGTGGTAAAACACTGCCTGTGAATCATTTCGGTCAGCTGACTAAAGAAATCTTAAACGAAAGCCTGCGCCCCCGTTCGGTCTTGCTTGCTTTGTCTTGGGCTAATGGACTTACAGGGGTAATTCACCCTCTCCAAGATATTGCTGAGGTATGTAAGAGCAAAGACATTTTGCTACATGTTGATGTATCTACGGTGATTGGTAAATTATTTTTTCGCTTTCAAGATATAGGAGCTGATTTTCTGACCTTTGATGGCTCTTTATTACATGCTCCTCGTGGTAGCGCAGGGATCTTTGTAAAGACCTGTCATCCATTTTCCACAATGAATGTAGGTGAATCGTCGGAGCCTGTTCCTGCCCTCATATGCCTTGCTGAGGCGCTAGAGATGGCCTCACATAATTTTGATCATCTTTGTACAGAGACGGCGAGATTACGGGATCGTTTAGAAAAAAACCTTACAGGATCTATTCCAGACTGCATAGCTCCTTTTATCGAAGCGGAGCGACTCCCCAATACCTCAGTACTTTGCTTTCCAGGAGTGTTTAATGAGGCGCTCCTCTATTTAATGAATGCTAAGGGAGTGTATGCCACAATCGGTGGAGGAAGATTCCAAAAGCTCTCCCATATTCTTCATTTATGTAAATACGAAAGAGCGATATGTCAGGGCTCTTTGAGTTTCTCCCTTTCTTATGAGACAACGCAAGAGCAGATTGATCAAGCCTCACAGATTATTATAGAATGCTATAAAAAGTTGCGATCCTGCTCTCATGCACTCAAAGATGAGGGGGTGTGTAATGCATAGAAAGTATCACTCTTTCCCCTGGTCTCGATATAGTAAAAAGCTTTCTATGCGGATTGAAAAGCCGCTTTATGTTGGCAGTTATACTTCCGAGGCGGCACAAGAAAGAGGTGTGCGGCTAGTCCAAGGAAAAGCGGGTTCTTTTGCAGAAGGGAATTTTTGTTGCCTTTATCTTTTAGTAGATGAATCCGATGGAGTAATTGCCGATGCCCGTTTCCAGGTATATGGGCAGTCAGCATTAATTGGAGCGGCAGATATAGCATGTGAAATTGTTATGCGTAAAAATTATGAGCAGGCCAAAAGAATTACTGCTGATTTTTTGGATCAGCAGGTCAGAGATCGGAAAACGACCCCTGCTTTTCCCGAGGAGGCATTTTCTCATCTTAATTTAGTACTAGAAGCAATTGATGAGGCTGCGCTTCAGTGCATAGGAATTCCTCTCGCAGATTCTTATGTAGCACCTCCTATGTCTGAAACGGATTTTTCTGCAGGGGAAAGAAGAGTGTATCCTGGATGGGATGAGTTGAATGCTAAGCAGCAGATGTATGTGATAGAAGAAGTCATTGCAGTCGATATCCGACCCTATATTGAGTTAGATGCAGGTGGTATTGAAGTTCTTAATTTTCTGAATAATAGAGAGCTGTTTATCGCATATAAAGGATCGTGTACCTCCTGTCATTCAGCTACAGGAGCTACTTTATCGGCTATCCAGCAAATCCTGCGCATGAAAGTGCATCCAGATATTACTGTGACCCCTGATATGAGCTTTTTAAGCCCCCGGCCTTCTTTAGAGAGCCATCATTAAATGCATGGTATCTTATGACAGGCTAATCTCTCCAGTAGATAGGGACAGGGTTTCTCCTGAGCTTAACATCAGATTGAGTTTCCCATCCTCAGAGATAGATTGACACACTCCAGTGATTTTTCGCATCCCATCTGTCCAGGACATCGATTGCCCTTTATAGGCGAGTAAGTCCTCGTATGTTTTTTGAAAATAAGGGAACCCATGCTTTTCTAAAAGATCTAGGTCGTGGATGAATTCTAAGACAATGGGTTCTAAGATCTCATTAATTTTCCACTCTTTACCGCTTTGCTGTAATAAGGAGGTGGCAGGCTGGTCAATGACAGTCAGTAATTCGCTTGGCATATTGACATTGATCCCAAATCCTAAGATGATCCCTAAGGATTCGTCAAAGGAGAGTGTTTCACACAGAATACCACCTACTTTTTTATCAGATAGAAGAATGTCATTCGGCCATTTAATCTCAGGAAAAAACCCTTGTTTTGCTAATACTGAGCAACAGGATAGGCACATGACTTGACCGAGATTGCTTAAAAAAATAGCTGTTTTGGGGATTTGAAAGTACAGGGTGGCATAGATGTTATAGCCTTTAGGAGACAGCCACTTTCTAAAAAATCTCCCTCTTCCGGCGGTCTGTTCTTTTGCAGTAATGCAGGTGATGTACTGTGGATCTAGCATGTGGGCGTTATTTTTGGCCCAAGTATTTGTCGAGTCAAGGGATGCAAAGTGAATGTAGTTGATGTATTTTCCTTTTAGCATATTTGACTCTGATAAAATAATGTTGCATTTCTTGTGCCGTGTGATAACACTATAATGTAGACGTAGAAATAATCCAAAGTTTTTTAAAGTTATGTGGAGCCACCAATATTTAAAGCTAATAGACCTTAGAACGATTCCGATTTTACTCGGTCTTATGGCGATGAGTTTACTCGTTATTTCCTCTACTACAGTCGAAGCATGGGAGTTGTCTCAGGATGAATCTTTTTTCACCCCTTTTGTAAAGGGGCAGATTAAGTGGTTTGGCATCGGCTCTTTATTTTATCTTTTTTTTGCAGGGTTTGATTATAGGAAGCTCAAGAAATGGTCATGGATTCTCTATATAGGGATGATCATGATGCTTTTTGGCCTTTTTTTTACAGCTCCCATTCAAAACGTCCAGAGGTGGTATAGAATCCCGGGTCTCGGGATGATGTTTCAGCCTTCAGAATATGCGAAATTAATTGTAGTTATTACTCTTAGCCTTTTTTTGGAAATCAAGGCTTATGCCATAAAAACGAGTAGGGTGACGTGGCAGGCTATTCTTATTATTTTAATTCCTTTTCTATTAATTCTAAAACAACCAGATCTGGGTACCGCGTTGGTGCTTTATCCTATTGCACTTGTCATGTTTTATTTCGGGGGAGTTAAAAGAAAGGTTATAGCTATCATGTCAATTATGGCGGTATCTGGACTTTTTTTTGTTAGTCTAATGTTTACTGGTGTATTATCTCATGAAGAGATGCGTCCTTATGTGACAAAAGTTATTAAAGACTACCAGTTTGAACGTTTAAATCCGAATACCTACCATCAGCAGGCCTCCCAAACAGCCATAGCACTAGGGGGCATTAGCGGGAGTGGATGGAGGAAAAGTGAGTTCTCCGGTCGGCAGTGGCTACCCGCAGCTCATACCGACTCTGTATTTGCTGCATATAGTGAGGATTTTGGTTTAACCGGGGTGTTTGTCATGCTCCTGTTATTTTTCGGTTTGATTTATTTTAGTTTTCAGGTAACAGCTGTAGCTAAGGATCCTTTTGGCAGGCTGCTCTCGGCTGGGATTACTGTATATCTAGCCATGCATATGATTGTGAATATGGGGATGATGTGTGGTTTTTTGCCGATTACTGGTGTTCCTCTAGTGATGATCACCTATGGAGGATCGTCTGTGCTCTCTACCATGACAGCACTGGGTATTTTACAAAGTATTTATAGTAGAAGGTTTATGTTTTGATTAATAATCACACTTTTATTTTAACTCCAAGTCGCTGGCTCGGTGAGGGGAAGATCATTTTAAACATGGTTGAAGAAGAACTCTCTTTTTTTACAAGATGGGATGTGTCTACTAAAGATTCGACAGGCCTTATTGAGTGCGTCCAAGAAATTCAGGTTAAAGGGCTCTCTGATATTATGATGAACCAATTTATTTTTACCAAGTTTACTGCTAGTGGATTTTCTATTGAACTGGAGAACCAGGCGCTCGGCAAGGTGGTCGGCGGCGGTGTTCTCAATGATAAGGTGATAGGCTGGGAATTTAGGATGCCTGAACTTGGTTTTGAAGGATTTGAATTCTATGAAAAACAAGAAGATGAAAGTTATTTAATGCATGCGGAATACTCAACAACTGATCAATTCCGTACTCTCATTAAAGGCAAGGTCTGGAAACCTGCAGTATCAAGCAAGAAAGATTTGGAGACATATGAATAAATGGACGTATATTCTACTCACTACGATTTTATGTGGATGTTTTTCCAGGACTGCCTACATTACACAGGATCGGTACAATAAAGTCGAAATAGGTCAGCCTATGGCTACGTTAATGCAAGATGCGGGTGAACCTTATTCTGTTCATAAAAATGCCGCAGGAGAGGAAGAATATGAATATATTGAGTTGTTTTCAACAGGGACACAACTCGTTTATGAAAACCACTATATTTTTGTTGTAAAAGATGGGCAAATCATCGAAAAAAGAATGAGGCAAAAGCAAGAGTCTCCTTATGACATGATTTACCAAGATGATCCCAATCATCACTATTACCCATAACCTCCCAGATGGATATATGAAGGTGTTAACTCGGGAACTTGTTCAAGAGAAATCCTGACGTTCCCGCATTAACATAAGCCGACCTGTGGATTATTACCTATTTAATCGCGGGTAAATAAAGGACGCATCAGGATCTTACCGAATGAACGGCTTGGATGATTACCATTCTCTAAGAAATAGCTGTGGTAGGTCCATATATTCACAACAATGCGCATCTTCTCCGCAGAGATGTACAATCTCATTTTCTTGGTAACTATGTTTAACGAGGGTATGAAAAGGAAGTCCTCGGTGGACTGAACCATAAATAATAAGATCAAACTCATGATTTCTGATACGCTTTCTGATTGAGCTTCTATCTACGGGTATATCTGGAATAACGGCAGTATAAGAAAATCCTTTTCCGTATAGCTCGTTAATATTTCCTTTATAACTTTTATAGATATAATCTATTTTAGGAAAATCAATAACCCTATCCCCTAAATGTTCTTTGAGTCCAATCAAAGTACAGACTTGGAGGTAATCAGGAGCAGTATTGCCAGCAAGGAATAAAACTTTTCCACTTCCTGAATAATGAACTTTCTCTAAAAGGTATCTTGCCATAGCTGCAGAGCTCAGATGTTTTCGAGTGTGATCAAGAAGCTGATTCAAAATCTCATAATACCTCTTGCTATCGAATTTGCTATGGTCAATTTCCCTATACGAAACCCCAGGTAAATGCATAGCTTCTAGGATTAGATCTCTTGGTAGAAAAGGCATTATATTCGGATTGCATTTTTCTAAATCGATAAAGTAGGGAATACATCCGCTTGATAAGATTTCATAATGCCTTAAACAATCCCATCCCGCTTTTTTACACGTGATAGCATAATAGGATCTTTGGTAATCATTAATATAATCAACTTCTTTTGTGTATATGTAAGTCTCTGGTGCCCCTGGTATAATGAAGGCAAAATCACGATCCTTAGGGAGAGGATCAATTATTTTAGATTCTGATAGTGAGAATTGAATAGGATGCACTGTTGCTTCAGTATGAAAAAAAACACATAAAGGCAGTATTAAAAACACCCATAATTTAAGGGTATATATATTGTTAGTTCGAGTTCTCTTCGAATAATACAAGTTCATGGATTGTCTTCTATGCGCTCTAGGATAGTAAGTCCGTGGTTATTAACCCGACGTTCTAATAATCTCCACTCGGAGTGATTAGCAAGAAAATCTTCGACTGCAGCCCATAGGCCTTTTTGATTACGATTAAATGAAGCTGGGTATTCTGAATAGTCTCCCCTGTATGCGCTGTCATCGCAGGAACCCCAGGGATCACTCGTATCATGCATAGCTATGAACTTGTGGATTTTAGGGGAAAACTTTTCCAGTTCATACGTTAAATGACAATAGGTGTGAAGGGAGTCGATAAAAAGCATGTCTGATGGTTCGATTTCAATATTCATGTCATTAGCACATATAAAACGAAAAGAGATTCCCTTTTTCTTAGCCAAACGCTCTGCTAATAAAAGTTTTGATTGAGGTGGAGAAGATATGTCTATGCCTACATAGGATCTTGGTCCATAAGGACTTTCAGATAAACCTTGTAAACAGCCCCATGTTGAAACTACATCCATTATGCCTATTTCTGTAACGCTGGCACATTCCTTGGCTAGATCATGCAGAATGGAGATGTGCTCGTTGATGTCAGATCGTGTGTTACAATGTTTGATATATAGATCTTGTAATGGATCGCTAGAATATAAGGATATAGCGCTTAAAACGGCGATTGCAAGGAATCCGGAAAGACATAATCTATGGAAATTGTGGAATAAAGTCATAAGTACTTTTGGGTTTCCTGAGGTTAATGAATAGAGGTGTAATTAAATGAGAGTATTGGATTAATTTTTATTTATTTAGAGAGAGGTCTTCTGGAACAGATAATCCGTAAAATTTTTTTAGTAAAGACTTAAGTATAGATACGTCATGGGTTGCTCGTAATTTATGGGTCTTATTTTTCACCCTAAAATGAAAATCACTAGAGGATTTATGTTTTTGGTAGTGTTTCCAATCCTTCAGACTCAATAAATGTGTTAGAGGTGCTTGAATTAAATGGATACCTGACTGTTCAAGAAAATGACCGATAACTACGTCATCATTCATTGAATTTATATTGATTCGTCTTTTGAGGTCATCTTGGTTATTTACTAGATAGGCAGCCACATCAGTAGACATAATAAAACCACAGCCATGTCCGAAGAATAGTTTGTGCTCGCCACATCGCATCCTAAAACCAGAATAACAACCATTCTGAGGGAGAGTTTGTAGAAAGTGTAATAATCGTGGAAAATACGTAAAATGAAGATAGATTTGTGCGTAATACGTAATCAAACTCATTTATTCTCGGAAGCATACATTCGATAGATAATAACGTTTTATTTAGGATTCCTGGTCTTAGATTTTCTTCTGTTTTAGACCATATAACATCCCCTTGAATTTCATAAGGAGAGGATAAATTCGGGTCACCTTGAATAAAATACGCTTCTATATTAGGGTTAGTATGCATATAAGATCTCCATATCTTTTTAAGCTCTGGATAGGGAAAAACGAGATCTACTCCTGGAAAGTTGTCAGACGCAATAATTAAAACAAGGACTTTTGGATTGCGATGATTAAGGTCGAGTGAGGATGGTGGTTTTGAAAACCCTGGGCAATAAAGAAGAGGATAAACTAGTAAAAAGAAGGCGAAAAAAGAGACTTTGTTTAAATAATTCATGAAGAGTCCTATTGGAGCTCAATGCAGGATTCTGATCTTTAATCGAAATAGTTTTATACCGAGTTGTAAAATCTAGCTTCTCCGTTTCTTTTTCGATAAGAAGGGTCTGAGATGTAAAATCAAAGAATTGATAGTAGGATCCCAAAGAAAAAAGAGCAAGATATTTATTTTGCAGTCAGTACTTAAGGCAGCGATTACATGTCCTAGGTCGTACTTGACAAACGTTGATTATCGGACAGTCTCAGCAAATGCCAAGTTTAACCTATCTAGAATGTTCTCATAAGTTATGTGACTTCACTCCAGGAGAGTTTGCATAGGGGGCCTTGTTGGCTATCGAGATATTAATTTTTGATAAATAATATTCCAAAAACGAAAGGAATGACCATTTGCATGAATGACGCAGGGCTCAGACTGTGTTGTTAAGCACCGTACTGTTTTATTGCGAAAGTCAATCCCTATTTCTGATTTCCTCACAAGATATAAGGGTAAAAATAATTCACATCCATAATCAAGATCAAAAAATACATTCCCATTTAGGTAATGTTCGGAGATTAGACCTTGGTCACAACGGATTTCAGCATTTAACTCCAAATCACCTAACCATTCTTTTAAGTTTTTAACGTACCCGATATAACTGCCGCTATTAATATATTGAAATGGATGGCTATTGCTGGGGTATCTCGAGATTAGATGGGCAGGGTAACAGTTTTTTTCAGCAGACATAAGAAATGGCGTATTCATTTTCATGAATTTTTTAAGAATGAGTGCTTTATCGGCAACTATAAGAACATCAAAAGCATCGACAAACATGACAATTTCATGATCATCAAGGGTTTCTAGGTACTGCGCCATATACCTTAATTTATCTCCATGGGTGTAATTAAGCATTCCCATTCCCAGCACTTCTAGATCAATATGATGCTGCGTACAAGATAAAAGCAATTTTTCCAAATTTTGCGTTGTGTATGATGCTACTGTGCATACATGGAAGTCATCGAGGCTGACATCGGGCATCGGATTCCCTTGTGCCCTATTTATAGAAAACACAATAAAAAAGAGAACAATCCATTTTGAGAACATAGAGATGCCTTCGGTTTTTCAAAAGAAATGAATTTACAAAGGAATAAAATAAAAGAGCAAGGTTTCTCTTGAAAAAACCTTGCTCTTTTTAAAAAGACTCAATGTCAAGCTGTATTAAGCAGCTTTAATTTTAATATCAACACCTGCAGCTACAGGAAGAACCTTTAGCTTGTCGATCGTGTCAGGCGTTGGGTTGAGAATGTCCAGAACCCGGATATGCGTTCTGATCTCAAACTGCTCGCGAGACTTTCTATCAACGTGAGGGGAGCGTAGTACGGTGTAAATTTCCCGTTTTGTAGGAAGAGGAATAGGTCCTACGATACGAGCGCCTGTACGTTTTGCTGTTTCAACGATATCCGCTGTAGACCGATCAAGAACTCTTTGATCATATCCTTTAAGACGGATTCTAATTCTTTGTCTGGATTGTTTTGCCATGAGTAACTGTCCTTACGGTCCTTTATTTTTTCAAAATTTCTTCTTGTAGTTTTGTTGGAACTTTTTCGAAATGACTTGGTTCCATCGTGTAGTTGGCTCGCCCAGAGCTGAGGGAGCGTAACTGTGTTGAATAGCCAAACATTTCGCTAAGTGGAACTTCTGATTCCACTATTACAATTGCTTTTTCAGTGGTTTGGTTGAGGATCTTGCCTCTACGACGATTAATATCGCCGATTACATCTCCCATGAATTGGTCTGGTGTTGTAACCGAAACTTTCATGATAGGCTCTAGAAGAACCGGCTTAGATTTCTTCGCCGCATCCTTCATTGCCATAGATCCGCATATTTTAAACGCCATTTCACTGGAGTCAACTTCGTGGTAAGAACCAAATGTAATAACAACTTTGACATCAACAAGTGGGTATCCGGCAAGAGTACCTGTTGTCAGGGCTTCTTCGATTCCTTTTATAGTTGGGGAGATGTATTCTTTTGGGATACTTCCTCCAACCACTTTGCTGATTACTTCATTGCCTTTACCGACTTCGTTCGGTTCAATCTCAAGACATACGTGAGCGTATTGACCGCGACCACCAGACTGTTTTACATACTTGGTTTCTGTAGATCCAGTCGTTGTGATGGTTTCTTTGTAGGCTACTTCAGGTTTACCAACATTGGCTTCAACAGAGAACTCACGGAACATTCTGTCACGTAGGATCTCAAGATGAAGCTCTCCCATACCAGAAATAATCGTCTGACCTGTTTCCTCATTTGTTTGAACGCGGAAGGTAGGATCTTCTTCTGATAAGGACCCAAGGGCAATTGATAGTTTTTCTCTATCAGCCTTTGATTTAGGTTCGATAGCCATCGAAATAACAGGTTCTGGGAACTCCATTTTTTCGAGTAAAAGAGGGTTATTTTCTGTACAAAGTGTATCGCCGGTGCTTGTACACTTTAAGCCGATACATGCAGCGATGTCCCCTGTATAGAATTCATCACGATCTTTTCTTTGGTTAGCATGCATTTCAAGTAGACGGGAGACTCTTTCTTTTTTATCTTTTGTCGTGTTGATAAGCGTGGTACCTTTTGTTAGCGTGCCTGCATAGATACGTACAAAGGTAAGTCTGCCAACATACGGGTCTGACATGATTTTAAAAGCGAGTGCAGCCAGTGGGCTGTCATCATTTGGGATAATCTCCATCGGCTGGTTTGTGTCGATGTTAATTCCCTTGATCACTCCGCGATCTAAGGGCGATGGCATCCAGTTGACAATCGCATCTAAAAGAGGTTGAATCCCTTTATTTTTGAAAGCAGTTCCGCACACTACCGGATTAATTTTTAATCCAATAACACCCTTACGGATGACCGCATGAATTTCTTCTTCCGTCAGAGAATCTGGGTCTTCAAGCACTTTCATCATAAACGTTTCGTTAGATTCGTCAATGGTTGCAAGTTCTTCGAGCAAATCCGCTCGTAACTCTTGGCACTGTTGTAGCATATCTGCTGGGATCTCTGCTATGTCGTACTGCGCTCCGAGTGTTTCATCGAGGAATAAGTATGCCTTCATCGCAACGAGATCTACCATTCCTTTGAAATCGGATTCAGCGCCAATCGGGCATTGAACGGGGATAGCATTTGCGCCTAGTTTTTCACGCATTGTTTTAATGGCATTAAAAAAGTCTGCGCCTACACGGTCCATTTTATTAACGAAAGCAATTCTTGGAACGCTATAACGGTCTGCCTGGCGCCATACGGTCTCAGATTGAGGTTGAACACCTGCTACAGCATCAAATACCGCAACAGCTCCATCCAGCACGCGCAGAGAGCGTTCGACTTCAATTGTAAAGTCAACGTGTCCGGGAGTATCGATGATGTTGATTTTATGATCATCCCAGTACACTGTGGTTGCAGCCGAGGTGATTGTGATTCCTCGTTCCTTTTCTTGCTCCATGAAGTCCATGGTTGCAGCACCCTCATGCACTTCACCTAGTCGATGAAGTTTTCCTGAGTAAAAAAGAATACGCTCTGTACATGTTGTTTTACCAGCATCTATGTGTGCCATGATACCGATGTTTCGCACATCTTTAAGAGTGTCTGTTGCAGGTCTTTTGCTCATTAATTAATCCTTAGTTTACCACTTGTAATGAGCAAATGCTCTGTTCGCTTCAGCCATACGGTGCGTATCATCTTTTTTCTTGATAGAAGCGCCTTGGTTTTGGTAGCAGTCAGCAAGTTCTGCAGCTAAACCATCTTCCATGGCTCTTCCTGCTTTTTCTCTGGAATAGTTAATAATCCATTGCATAGCAAGCGATGTACGTCTTTCTGGTGCGATTTCAATAGGCACTTGGTAAGTAGCTCCACCGATACGGCGGGATTTTACTTCAAGAGCAGGTTTGGCATTTTCAAGGGCTTGTTCAAAAGCTACTAGAGGATTTTCTGCTTTAACGCGCTGAGCGAATTTCTCTAATGCATTATACACAATTTTGCGGGCGGTAGCTTTTCTTCCCTGGCTCATTATTTTATTCACGAACTTCGCAAGAATGTGGCTATTATATACTGGATCTGGATCGATCTCTCTTTTAACGGCACGTCTTCTTCTAGACATGTGTACTTTCCTTACATTTTAAAATTTGAACTTTAAGATCTTTACTTGTTCACTTGCCTTTCTAGTTTTCATGAGAAAGACGATCCGAGATTCTTACTGCACGCGGTGCAGAAACAATCGCGAATCAGGATATCTATATTCCAGATATCCTAAGATTACTTAGGACGTTTTGCCCCGTATTTAGATCTCGATTGCTTACGATCTTTTACTGCTGCGCAGTCAAGAGATCCTCGTACAATATGGTAGCGAACACCCGGAAGGTCTTTTACACGACCGCCGCGAACAAGCACAATGCTGTGTTCTTGGAGATTGTGGCCTTCACCACCGATATATGCGATCACTTCTTGGCCGTTAGAAAGACGAATCCAGGCTACTTTTCTTAGAGCCGAGTTCGGTTTTTTTGGCGTTTTTGTTTTCACTTGTAGACATACGCCTCGTTTTTGAGGACATTGCTGCAGTGCTGGGGATTTTTTTCTGCGTACTTTATCTGTACGACCCTGACGGACTAACTGATTTATTGTTGGCATATCGCCATTCTCCTTTGCAAAATCTTTTTACAAAATGACATAGGGAAGAATATATCTTTTTAGGGTAATTATTTGCAAAAGGTATCCTTGGAAGACTCTGAAATTAATCTAAAAAATTATTAATGTAAGTAGTCTTTTGTAAATTAGTTAATTCATCAGGTTGATTAGTTTGTTTTTCTTGAAAATTTATGTGGAAAAAAAAGCTCATTAAATGGATATAAAAGTTAATTAAAAAAAGAGGTTTTCAATGAGTTCATTTTTTTTAAAGAGATGGTGGATTTGCTCTGTTCTGTTGTCCGCAGGCCTGTACGCCGCCCCTGAAAAATTAAAAAAATCTGATGTCAGAGGTATGTTTGAAGAGATGCTTACCCTGCATGTGGAGTATAAAGAGTTTTCTCCGGCTCTTGCAAAAAGAGCTGTAAGATTATTTATCGAGCAGTTTGATCCTTATAGATCGTACCTTCTGGCATCTGAGGTTCAGCCGTTTTTAGATATGGAAGACCATCAGTTAGATATCGTTGTAGAGGCGTTTTATCGAGATGATTTTTCGGTGTTTGAGAGTCTGAGTAAGGTTTTTCAAAAAAGCATTCTTCGTGCAAGGGGTGCTAGAGCTCAGGTTGTGCGCGAGCTGGTTTCGAATCGACAGGATGTTGATACCATGCAGCTGGGTAATTACGGGTCCTATGCTACGAGCTCCGCTGAGCTAAAAGAGAGATGTAAGAAGCAGTTGTTAAATATGTTAGCTGCGGAGAAAAAGCTTGGCTATGCCGGGGAGTGGTCATCCGCAAAAAAACAGAAACTTTTTCAATTATGGGAAAAAAGATTCCTAAGAGTCGAGAATCCTTATTTGTTATCAGGATTAAAACATAAGGACTTGGATCATAATTTAGCCCTTCATTTAATGAAATCTCATTCCAAAAGCCTAGATGCTCATACTTCTTTTTTTAGTCCGGATGAGGCAAGCGAGATGAGGACAAGCTTAGAAAAACAGTTTGAGGGGGTTGGCATTGTTCTGAGGGAAGGGGTTGATGGTATTTTTATTACAAATATCGTTAAAGGGGGCCCAGCTGAGAGATCGGGAAAAGTTACAGCGGGCGATCTACTTGTAGAGATTGATGGAAAAGCCATCGGCAGCTCTGCTTATGAGGATACTTTAAAGAGGCTTAAAGGGGAGAGAGGTTCTAAAGTTATTCTTGGCGTAAGGCATAAGGGGTCGGGGAGTAACTCGATAGATAGAGTCGAGTTGCTGCGCGAACAGATTGTGATGCAGGATGAGCGGGTTCAGTACTCTTTCGAACCCTATCGGAAAGGGGTTATTGGCAAAATTATTCTTCCTTCCTTCTATGAAAGTGGAGGTAATTCTAGTTGCGAAAAAGATATGAAAGAAGCAATTCGTAACTTAAAAAAAGAAGGGGATTTGCTCGGAATCGTAATCGACATGAGAGATAATTCAGGCGGTTTTTTAAACCAGGCTGTAAAGCTTTCAGGGCTTTTTATGTCGAGTGGGGTGGTTGTGATTTCTAAGTATGCTAAAGGGGAGATTCAGTATTTAAGGGATGTGGATGGCAGAAGCTATTACCAAGGCCCTTTAGTTCTTCTCACTTCAAAAGCATCGGCTTCTGCTGCTGAAATTGTAGCGCAGGCTCTGCAGGACTATGGGGTAGCTGTTGTCGTAGGTGATGACAGGACTTACGGTAAGGGAACTATACAGTACCAGACAGTAACGGATCAGCAAGCACGTAATTTCTTTAAGGTCACGGTTGGTAGGTATTATACCGTATCTGGGCGTTCTACTCAAATTGAAGGAGTGAAGGCTGACATTGTCGTTCCAACAGATTATGCTCCCTATAATATAGGGGAGAGATACCTCGCGTATCCTTTAAAAAATGATCAAGTAGCGCCAGCTTATATAGACCCATTATATGATGTTGACCCGAAAAATAAACTGTGGTTCCAAAAGAACTACCTGCCTAATGTGCAGAAAAAGCTGTCTACCTGGACCAAGATGATGCCTAAGCTAAAAGAAAATAGCGCGGCGCGTCTCAGTAAGAATAAGAGTTTTAGCTTATTTTTAAGTAAAATCAATGGGAATGCGTCTCAGGATTCTCTCGTTACCGCGGGTGTAGTAGAGGAAGAGGGCGTAGTTGGTGATCTGCAGCTGGAAGAGGCGGTAAATATTGTGAAAGATATGATCATGCTTCGATAATTCTCTACCGAAAAAGATTGCGAAAAATACAAGAGCTTGCGTATCTTATTGCTTTTCTCTTAGCCTGTCCATTTGGCCGGATAGCTCAGTCGGTAGAGCAGAGGACTGAAAATCCTTGTGTCGCTGGTTCGATTCCAGTTCTGGCCAACCTTTCTCTTGCTGGAGAAAAAACGGAAATCCAACGGAGTTGGTAATTTCTCTTAATCACCCAAAACAGACCACCAAAAATACTTTTGATGGTCGCTTTGGAGTGTCGGTTCCGTTGAATCTACGGTAATCAGTATTTGCACTCCTTTTAAGTAACTGTAAATCAAGCGTTAAGGTCGATTGGTCAGAGGACTATTCGTCTTCTACTCGCTTGCAGGGAGTTAAAATGGGTTATATTCGAGAAACAGAACTTAAGAAAGGCGGAGTTCGTTATCAAGCAGAAGTTCGTCTTAAAGGCATGCCTAAAGCACTCACGGCCGTGTTCGATAGAAAAAATGATGCTAAAGCTTGGATCTCCAAAACTGAAGCAGATATTCGCTGCGGTCGGCATCAACTCTACTCAGAGGGTAAGCGTCATACTTTTTCAGAAGCAGTAGAAAGATACTTCAAAGAGCAAACTGTTTCAGTTGTTAAGAAAGGCCATCTCTTATGGTGGAAAAAAGAACTTGGCTCTCTCTTTCTTCATGACGTCAGACCAGCTATCCTATCCGAAAAGAAACAAAAACTTTTGACAGAACCAACCCCAAAGGGAGTTGTTCGGAGCAAGAGCACGTGCAACCGCTATCTTGCCACTTTAAGCCACTTAATGGGCATCTGTGTAAAACAGTGGGAGTGGGCTTCTGAAAATCCAGTTCGCAGAATCACAAGAGAAAAAGAACCCCGAGAAAGAACCCGTTTTTTGAACTCTGAAGAACTTAGCCGTTTTCTTGAGGCGTGTCGGATAAGCGATAATCCCAACCTCTTTACTTTTGTAGTTCTGCTTTTAAGTACTGGGGGTCGCTATAACGAGATTCGCTGCCTTAAGTGGACTGATGTAGATCTCCATCAGGGAAAAATCACTATTACTAAGTCAAAGAACACCGATATGCGCTCCATCCCGATTCGAGGATTAGCGTTAGAATTACTTCGAGATCTTGCGCAGCAGTCCTCTTCAGTAGGCTATATATTTCCCAGTGAGGAAAAATCAAAGCCACTCGAGCTTAGAAGGGCATTTAGGACAGCCATTAAACGTGCGGAGTTGAAAGGATTTCGGGGGCATGATTGTCGTCATAGCTATGCCACCGCAATGCTTGCTCAAGGATTGTCTTTAGGAGAAATAGGTCACTTATTAGGACATCGTAGCGTCTCTCAAACACGTAGGTACGCACATCTTGTCGAATCACGTTCCATTGATGCCGTATCTAGAATGACAGAGCAAGTTTTTCAAGGAGTTGAAAATGGCTGATAAAGCAAATGATCTTGTGGACGTGTTATTGGACATCTTTGCCAATAATCACATAGACCCTTCAAATGATTGGTTAAATCTACCTGTTAAAGAATTAAATAGACAACTTGAAGATTCTAAGCAAAAACATACCCACTCATGCATTTCAGAGAAAGATCGACGAAGAAAAGCTATTATCATTGATGGATTATACATCAATGCCTTGTTGACTTTGGTTTACGGTAAATATTTTCTCGAAAGAGGAACGTACCTAGAATACAAAACTTATGGCGCAATAGTTCTGGGTAAGCGAGCTTTAGAAACTTCTAGTCAATCTTCTAGCTCACTCGAGAGTTGTACAGAGAGAGTTCAAGCAAAGAGCCTAGACGAATTATCACCGTGGCAAGAAGAGCATTTAACCTACCTCACTACTAATTTTCCATTATGGTTGAGTACAAAAAAGAGCATTGAAAATGGGTCCGAGGAACCTGGTAAAATAGATGTTCTATGCAACTATTGGGCCATTAACAAATGGGATCGTCGACATATTAAATGGCAAGCTGCCGCTCAAGTTTTTTGGCTTGATATCAAAGCGAATGCCAAAGAAGTTAGTAAAAAACTCTTTTCCAGCGAAGAGCTAGTGGATTTATTAGATTTAGGATCACTCCCAAATATTGATAAACCCCCTAATGGAGAAGAGGTTGAATTTAGAAATTTAGAAAATGTTGTCCGAATAGTCAATCCCAGGGGCGTAAAAAGAGGGCGTCCTAGAGAAGATGCGATCGCTCTTCAGCATCCTGTTTTTATTCCGTTAGTTTTTGATGTAGACCTTCGACAAGTTAATTTAGAGGGTTTACAAATAGCAATAAATGTAATGGTTAAAATAATGAAAATTCAAGGAAAACCACAACAAGAAATTGCGAATCATCCTCTTATCTTCCAATATAAATCTTTAACTTTGTCACATCCGCTTTTTAAAAGAATTGTCGATGAGTGGGTAATATCAGCATTCAAAGACTGAGAAAAATAGCAGACTTTTTGATCTAAAAAGCCTGCATTTTATCCATTGTCCATTTCGGTCATTCTAACTTCAGTTTGAGTTTTTAAGGGAAATCATCTCCAGCAAGAGAATCTTGAAAACCATTTTACAGGAGTTAGATTGATGAGTTTATTGTTGCCAGAAAAATACTTAACAAAAAAACAAGCGGTTCAAAAATATGAATTTTTGACACCGAATATGCTTAAAAACATTCTATCTAAAGACATTAATGGATTTAGAAGGAAAGTTGTCCACAAAATCGGAAGGCGCATTCTTTTGGATGAGCAAGCCTTATTGCAGTTTCTTTTAGAGAGTCGGGAGCTGTAATTGTATGCATCAAGAAATAACAATGCCAAATTCTAAAGAGCCTGAAATGATGGTGTTAGGGTGTATGTTGACGAGTCTGCAATCTTTAAGCATCTCGTGCAAAATGCTCTCTGTTTCAGATTTCTATTTTCTTGAACATAAAAGTATATTTCAAGCTCTCAGGTCTATATGGGAAGCTGATGGTGTGGGGGATGTTTATTTAACATGCCAAGAGCTAAAGGGGAAAAATAAACTCGAATCAGTCGGAGGACCTGCTTACGTTACAACACTAGCTCAATTTGCAGGGACATCGGCCTATATTGAAGCATATATCGATCTGCTGAAGGGGTATGCCAGTAAACGAAGAATCCTAGATTTATCACTGGATTTACAAAAAAAAGCTCTAAGTGACGAAGAGCCCCATAACATCATTATATCTGCTCAAGAAAGTCTAAAGTTGATCGAGAAAAATAAGGGAATACAAGACAGATTTCCAATCA
>CAMDPQ010000010.1 GCA_945905275.1 Chlamydia trachomatis | reverse complement strand
CCCGAAGATCCAAAATGGGTGTCTTTACCAGGCAGCAAGCAGTATCATCGGGATATCGATAAGCAGTGGCTTCTTGTGAAATCACAAAAGCACATCGCAAAAAGTGATCCTTTACTCTTTTCTGGAGAAAATCTTTTCGATATGCCTGCCGACTCATGGTCATCTATTGTATCTACGAAAGAGGGGGCTTTGGCCTTTATCCATATGATCAAGAGTGAAGAGTTAGCCTGTTTACCGGTCAGTGCAGAAAAAAAACTAGAGGATTTAAGACGGTCTCACGCTCAAACGACCCTTATAGAAGACCTTCTGATAGAGATCGAAAAAACAGGCGCGATTCGATCGATCCCGGGTGATACAGGAACTCTATGAGCACGGAACTGCCTTTTCACAGCTTAGACGCGCTCGTACCTCTAGATTTTTTTTCTATAACCCTTGATCTCCCATTTGCTCAAGAAATCGATAAAAGAAAAATAGGGCAAAAAGTCCCACCTCTTCCAGATATCAGTCTCTTTTTAGCGGAGCCCTCCTTTGCGGATTTTTATCTTGCTTGGAATGAGGAAGGATTGATTGGAAAGGTACATGTGCATAAGCCCTTCGAGGAAAGTCTTTTCCCTGATTATGAGCAGGGTGATAGTATCGAGGTGTTTATAGACACACGGGACAGGAAAACGGGAGGCTTTGCGACCCGTTTCTGTCATCATTTTGTTTTTTTAGCCCATCCCGTTCAACAGGTGCAGGCCCAGGAATTTTCTAAGTTTAGATCAGATGATACGCATTCGTTGTGTGATTCCTCTTTACTCGCTGTGCAAGTGAAATATGGTAGTGGAGAGTATACTCTAGATTTCTCTCTTCCATCGAGTTGTTTGCACGGCTACGATCCTCAAACTTTTCCAAGGATTGGCTTTTCTTATAAAATCAATCGATATAAAGGGGCCTCCCAACATTTTTCTGTATCCTCACAATATTTTGATATTATGCAAAGCCCTAGTCTATGGGCCAGTTTTAAGCTTGTTACATCGTAAAGGAGTTATTATGCAGTTTACCCCGTCTCATGAATGGATCGTATGCCAGGCCGATATCGGTACAATTGGCATTACATTATATGCACAGAAAGAGCTGGGAGAGATTGTGTATATTGAGCTGCCTGCTGTCGGTAAACAGATTAAAAAAGGAGAGGAGATGGCTGTTTTAGAGTCGACGAAGGCTGCGGCAGATATCTATTCTCCAGTAACAGGGCTGATCATCGAGATCAATCAAGAATTGGTAGAAGATTGTAGCAAGCTCAATCGATCTCCGGAAAAAGAGGGTTGGATTTGTAAGATTCAAATGGAGGATCTCTCCGAAGTAAATGCCTTAATATCGTCGGAAGAATATCAAACACTGATAGGATAAGGTTCTGTTGTCTCTAAAGGGGGGCTCTCTCTCTTGGGTAAATAGGATAGGAATATTTAATGTAGTGCTGGTCGATGAGTTGTAATATGAGTGATTGGATATATGTCAAAAAATAACTACTTAGGTTCATATCGAAAAAAACGTAGTAAAAGACCATTGGTTCTTTTCCTCTTTTTTTTTATAGCCTCTTTGTTGTTTTTTCGTAATACGATCGCCTGTCACCTAATTGATGTGTACGTGGGAGCAATCCTCAGGGACCATCCTCAGATGCAGCTAGTGATTGATAAAAGAGAAAAGGTTCATGGACGTCTTGATTTAAAAAAAGTGCATTTTACATCGGATACGGTAGAAATCGAAACGGATCAGATCTCTTTCTATACTTCTGTAAATCTGTTCCCTTTTTCTATTACTACTTATGTCGATATAGAAACACCCAAGATCAGGGTTTTAGATAAAAAAACGGGCCCAGCAGACAGTTCCTTTTTAAGCTGGTTTTTTCCGCACCCGTATTTTCATCTAAAAATCAATATCCAGGATGGGGTGATTGATCTATCAGACTCGTTGGCACAACCCTTATTTTTTTCTTATCTCTCTAAGAATACCCCAGGACATTTGGGTACATTCCTCTTACATCAGGATAAGTCTTCTCAACAAGCCCCTTTATGTATGATCCAGATGAGCTCTGTAGATGGGTTACTTGCCCTTCATGCTGATATTATAGCGACTGATTTATCGATTTTAGAGCCTCTGTTACCGCTCTTTTCTCTCGATCATGATCTTGTTATAGATCATGTAGAAGGTTCATTATGCATACATGCAGATGCTGTATTCAACGAACAAACCCATATAGCCAAGTTAGTAGCAGACGTCGATATAGCGAACTTGATTCTATCTACAAGTAATAGTCTGTATTGCCTGCAGATCCCATCTAGTAAAGGACAGTTATGTTACCCGCCAGCAGATTGTCTAGATCAGGGTGATATCGATGATCCGCAGATTCCATTTTGGAAGAAAGCTCAAGGCCGTCTTGTCCTATCGCAGGTAGAATGTGTGCTTGACTATGGGCAGATTGTAACAGTAAAGAATATCGATGCAGAAGTGCTCTTATCGCCCAATCAAGACCCTTCGATAGCCCTGGATGCCCTTATATTATCTGGGAAGCAACAGATACCTATTTCGATGCGTTCCAGCGGTTGTATCTATAGTGACAGTAACTTTTGGTTGCAAGGTGATCTCATTTTTGGCGGACAAAAACTCCATGATCCGCTCCTTAGTTTATCCATTTGTAAAGTAGATCGAGATAGTTATGTTGTTCAAACAAATTTCAGAAACTTGAATCACGAGGTGTTGTCTCTCTGTGGAGGTATCGCAGCTCTACCATCAGGCTATTCTGTCCAAGCTGATTTCTTTGAAGGAGCAATTACCACTTGGTTCCATCATGGTCGCATTTCTCGCGTGCAGTGGGACGATGTATCAGCCACAAATATTTCATGGAAGGTAGAGCATCAAAAATTGTTGGCAGGGACGGGATCATGCACCTCTAGAGGAGACATGATCAAAGAGAAAGATGTGTGGCAGATCCAGTCTTGTGAATATCAAATCACTAAAGGGTTTATTCACCAAGAGGCTCTGCAGGTTCGAGATATCACTCTTGGATTGCATTTTGGTGATGGCGTGTTCCAACCTTCCCAATGCATAGGACATTGGGATCAGGGGATGATAACATTGGATGTGTATGGTCCTATAGGTCATGTAGAATCACATATTGCTATTACGAGCTCTTGGAATCATTTTTTACATTTATTAGGTGTTGATGCAGCTGGAATGCCAGATGTAGATATGCAAGCACGATGCACAGCATCACTCGGTAGTAGTGTCTTGTCGATGCAGGCCGAGTCCTCTTTTGCAACCCTTACTGAAGCACACGGCACCCTTAGCTCCTCTATGACAATTCCTTTAGAAGGGATTGGTTCATTTTGGAATAAAAAAATAGAGAAACTATCGATAACAGGGAATGTGGCTATTCAGGAACTGTCTCATATTGTTTATTTGCCATTATTACGATCTTTCCAGCCTGATTTAGATGTCAGTGGCTGTTTCAGCTTAGATGGGACAATTGAAGAAGGGTGTTTTGTCGGCACTGGAGTCTCCGAGGGTCTCTTTATCAATAACGGGCCTATAGGGTTAAGTACAGGCTTTTTAGAAAAAGAAAGAACACGTTTTAGCTATGATTTTATCCAAGGGGATTTTTCTGCAGAGGTAGGTATTGCGGATGGATATTTTGCAGATCAACCCTCTCAGTTTTATCTGTCTCATATTAAAGGGTATTTCCAATGGAAAGATCACATATTAAACGCCCCAGAGATTACGGCTTTATGTGAAACAGTCGAGGTGCCATTGGCTCTGTATTACGATCATCAGGGTTGGTCTATAGAAACAGACCCTATCCAGGCAAGGATCGAAGAATTGTACAAGATCGAGCCATTTCGATGTTGGGTGGGCGCATTGGGTAAAAACATGCAGGGCTCTATTCGAATGCCTAAGGGAGGCTGTAACATCCTTCTGCAAAAGAGTGCTACTGGATGGATATGGCATTACAAGATTACAGCTCGTATAGAGGAGTTAGCATGCCCGATTTCTTCCTATATGGAAATCGAGCATGCTGGATGTGATTTTTTTCTGGATTCATCAACAGGTCTGTCTTCGATAAATAATACCCAAGGCATTGTCAAGCTCTGGGGTGACGATCATCACTTTGCACTTGCTGATTTTGTGTATGATCCACGAAAGGAAAGTGCGTTTTTATTTACCGTATCCGATGCTTCTGTAACGGTATTATCTTTATCTGGCAGCATCAAAATAGCAAAAGATGTCCAGATTATATTTGATAAAGAGCAGACTCATCTTTTTTCGATTCCTCTTTCGATAGGAGTATGTCAGCTTAATCGAGATCTAGATTTACAGAAGGTAGATATCGGCTGGGATCTCTCGACAAAGGATCGTCAGAGGTGTTTTTCCCACCTACAAGGATTTTCCGCTTTTCCACAACATGTTCAATCTTGGTCTAGAAAAGCGATAGAGGCTCTAGAAGGGAGTTTACATCTAGAATCTTCTTTTACAGCAGATCAGGGATGGAAAATGCATCTATATAGCGCAGATCTTCTGTGGAACACGCAGCCACTGCAGGACTTTAAGGTGCTGGCCTCCTACCATAACCATCGGTTTGTTCTGCAAAATCTTGCATGGAATACTTGTAGTATGCAGATGGCTTTACATTGGAAGAAGGATTTGGTCTCTCTTACCTCTTTTCAGTTGTCGATGCCGGATGTGCGAATGGATGTCGTCGCGCAATATTTAGCACCCAGTCAGACTCTTACAGTAGAAAGTCTGAAATATTCTCTTGTTTCCTCTGCTCTTCCTCCTTCTTTTAACTCCCTGTTAAAAGGTTCTGTAAAAGGACAGCTGAGAGGGTCTTGCATTTTTGATAATGCCTACACTGTTGAGCAGGCAGAGATAGGCGGGTCTATTCAAGGGAGGCTTTCCTATCCTGTACCTTGCGATATCAACAGTGCACAAGATTTTTCTGCACGCTATACTAAAACGGAGGGTTACCGCCTCGGTGGCCTAGATCTACGAGCTTTTGTGAAAAACACCAGTGAGTTCATCGCCAAATTTACTTGTAATGCATTATCCTGTGTGTCGTTTCACGATCCTATATTGATAAAACAGTGTGCAATAGAGCTTGCTCCGAATGGTACACAGGCTCTGGTATCCTCAGGGGTCCTATCGAAAGAGATTCTTTATCTGAAAAAAGATTTGGACTGGCATGTCTCTGGTGATCTCAGTTGGGGTGCAGCCGGTATCCAAGCTCTGCTCTGCCTACCATCAGGAATGTATGCTGTGTCAGGTAGTGATTATGATCTCATAACTCCTCAGCTAGAGCTGCAGCCCGCTTCTATGCATGTAAGATCAAAAGCCAAGATTGCCAGCCATGTTCTATTTTGTGATCTGCAAAAAGATTTTAATCAGGAGGCCCCCCTCTTTATTTTGTTACGCAGTCCGCAAGATGTCGATGGTATGAAGATTGTGTGTAAAGAAACTAATGGGATCTTTACTCCAGTTCGATTAGAGGGGAAGCTATTGGGTCTTGATATGAATATCCAGAAAAGCACCCATATTCATGATGGCTCTTTTTTTGGTGAGATCCGTATAGATTGTCTTAAAGCCAAACAACTACTGCCTAAAGCCATTCAGTGTATTATAGATTCATTACAACTAGGATCAGGGTATACTTTAAAAGGTCATTTTTTTGTTCCTGAAAGTGATGATCAAGAATTTTCTTTTCAAGGAGATATCCAAGGTAATAAGTGCCTTTTTTTAGGATATACTATCGATGCGATCATAGTAAAGGCCAGTATTACTCCAACGAAATGCCTTTTAGAAGACATTAAGCTTGAAGATCAAGCAGGACATCTTTCTGTAAAATACCTGCGTATCGATAAAGACCCTTTTAGCAATCAGTGGCAGTTAGAAATGCCTCTTGGGCATCTGCGAGAATGTAAGCCGAGTCTGTTGCTTAGTAGTGGAAAAAGGGGAACAGAAAAAGCTTTTGTTCTTAAAAATCTCAGTGTGTATGAACTGAGGGGGACGTTAGGGGATATGAAGAGCTTTGTTGGTAAGGGGGCATTGCATTTTTATAACGCTAATAAAAAAGAGTTTAGCTTGCTTGATATACCTATTGAAATGTTTAAAGATTTAGGTCTTGATACAGGGATACTTACCCCTATTTCTGGAGAGGTAGATTTCACCATCAAAAAGGGTCGATGTATGTTTATTGACTTAAAAAACTCCTATAGCGAAGGTCGACGATCTGAGTTTTATTTAAGTGGAGATACTCTTGCTTATGTTGATTTTGAAGGGAATTGGCATGTAGATCTAAAGATGAAGCAACATGTTCTTTTAAAATGGTCGGAATCTCTGATTGTATCCATTCGAGGCACCCTTAATAAGCCTAAGTACAGTTTAAAAAATATCAATGACTCTTTGTAGTAAGATTTGTGCCGCTGTATTAGATTTTATTTTTCCTCTTTTTTGTGTGTCTTGTCCAACTAAAATCGTCCAGGGTATTCTATGTCAGTCGTGTAGTAAGTTGTTAGAACTAGCAGACATTACTCATCGTTGCCCAGGGTGTTTTATCGAGTATGAAGGTGTTTGTCCGGCCTGTATGCAGAAACAGGGAGCAACCTACCAACAAGCTTTTGTCTGTGAGACTTTTGGTCCAGCCTCTGCCTTAGCAAAAAACCTTCTTTTACAGAGTGGGATCGAACGTAATGTGGGATCTCTTATCACTGTGCAGTTATGTAAGCTGAGCTGGCCCATTGTCGATGTGATGATACCCATAATACAAAATGGATATGATCCACAGGGTATCGCAAAGCAAATCGCTTCATTGCTGCCTGTCGAAATATCCCCGAGTCTTTATCGACAGAAGTTCCAGGTATACAGATATGGATTGGCTTTAGTCAGTAGATATAAGCTATCTAATCGGTTTATTTATGCGGATAAAAGCTGTTTAATCCTATCTATTTACGCTATATCTCAAGAAGATAAGCAAGCTATTATGTATGAACTAGCTCTCTGCTGTAGCGGAGCTGTGTATTTTTTATCCTTTCTTGGGTAGTCCTGACCAAGTTAACTACTTCACCATTGTTTCTCTGAAACCGGTGAGTTAGTGATGGGGATATTTTTTATTTTTCCTTATATAGGGTCTGGTACAAAAGGAGATTCTTCTTCTTGTTCTAACGGACTTGTGATTTTCGTGACATGTAACTGCCCTCTAATGGTTACTCCTTCGTGTACAGTAATCGAGGGAGCGATAATATCGCCGATGACTTTGGCTTGCCCCAGTAAGACAAGTCTTGTACTTACTGTAATATTGCCTTCTAGAGTTCCTTCGATATGGGCTTCGTCTAAAAACAGGTCTGCTTTGACCGTTGCATGAGGGCCTATTATGATTTTTCCTTTTGATACGACTTCGCCAGAGAAAACGCCATCGATCTGAGCAAGCTTATCAAAAGATAATAACCCTTCTATACGCACATTTTCTCCAATATAAACTTCCGGGTCTTCAATTGATGTGTCATAAGTGGTTGTGTGGGTTGATTTATTGCGGTAGCTTTCTAAGTGGGTGAAGGGGCTAGGATTCACCGGTGCTGACAGGCCTGTGGCTTGATGGGATGCAATAGACGACTCTAACAGGCTCTTGCTGTTTTTTTTGAACATAAAGCTTCTCCCTATTTATGAGATTAGCTTTGTGTTAACAAATTCATCGAGATTTTTCAAGCTTCAAGATTACGGCGCGCCATTTGGATCTGTTTGCGTAACACTTCATCTGTCTCTACTTGTCCTGAAATTTTCTTCCAAGCATGTAGTAATGTGGAGTGGGTTTTGCCTCCAAATGCAGAGGAAAGTTTCATCAGTGAATCATTGATAAGTTCTTTAGCTAGGTACATCGCTACTTGTCTTGGAAATGCGATATCCTTACTTCTAGAATTACCTTTTAAGTCACTAATGCGCACTTCATAGATCATGGATACGCTTTTTAAGATGCTATCGACTGAAATTCTTTTAGAGGGGGACATTTGAAATAGCTCGCTGAGAGCTCTTTCTACCACCTCTTCTGTGACCTCAAGACCCATCATCCTGCAGTAAGCGCTGAGCCTATTAATGGCGCCTTCTAGCTGTCTTACGTTATTAAAGATGTGTTCTGCGATAAAGAAGGCTACTTTTTGAGGGATGCGAAACCCTTTTTGCTCGGCTTTATGTTGCAGTATCGCTACACGAGTTTCAAGATCTGGAATTCCAATATTGGCAACAAGGCCCCATTCCATACGAGCAATCATTCTTTCAGAGAGTTTGAGTTGTCCAGGAGGTTTATCGCTTGTGATCACAATTTGTTTATTTTGATTGATCAGGGTCTCAAAGGTATTACAAAACTCCTCTTCGAAGTTCTGCCTGTTTTGAAGAAATTGAATATCATCAACGAGTAAGACATCAAGAGATCGATAAAATTTTTTCATTTTATCTAACGTTTTATTCCTCAGATTATCAACCAAATCATTAATAAAGGCTTCTGTGGTAATTGCGTGTACTCTGAGTTTTTTGTGATTTTGCTTAATCGTATGCCCAATAGCATGTAATAGGTGAGTTTTTCCAAGACCTACACCACCATGAATAAATAACGGATTATACGATTTGCCAGGTCGTGCAGCAACGCCAAGGGCTGCTGATTTCACAAATTGATTGGACGGGCCTTCTATGAAGTTATCAAATGTATAAAAGGGGTTAAGCTTGAGTTCTTGATGTTCTTTGGTTATTTCGGGCGCTAGCTGCTCTGCTACAGCAATAGTCGCGGAACTTGCTATATTCTGTTTTTTCACTTCTGCGATCACAAACTCAATGGATGGTTCACCAGAGGGTAGGGTGGGTATGAATTGCACAAGATCTTTTTTGTAATTATCAATAAGATATTGTTGCACAAAAATATTAGGAACCTCTAGCTTGAGCTTGTCCACAGAGGATTCAAGGACTTTAATGGGTGAGATCCAGTTTTCAAATTCTGTAGAAGAGCATCGCTCTTCTATGAACTCTAAAAACAAATCCCATGCATCTTGGGTTGGACTAATCAACATATGCTTCCCATGGAGTTGTATTGAATGTTGGATGAAAAAAAACTATCGTCTAATGTCGTCAAGTTACCACTGGTTTCAAAATGGTTGCAAGTAAAATGCGATCTTATCATCAGTATGGGATGGTAACCTGTTGAACTAGAAAATGCAGGGACGCAAAGATTTATGCTTGGCCGTTTTCTGAGTCTTGTTAATCAATTTCATAGAGAACCGATTAGGTATAGGCCATAACAAGAGCCATTGCCTGGCTTGCAATAGTTGTTTGCTTGCTTTTTTCTAGGAGTCGAGCTTGTAGTAGCCCTTGTTTTTTATACCCTAAAGCAAGCAGAGCTTTTGTTCTATTAAGTTGAGTTGGTTCGTGGGTGGCATTAACTTTTAGTGCTTTTTCGAGATAGTTTAGAGCCATAAGGTTATTGCCTTTTTGCAGATAAAGAGCGCCGAGGGTTTGAAAGTCGTAAGCCTCATTTGGGGCGAGGATCGTCAAGGCTTCAAAGAAGGTAATGGCAATATCATACATCCCTTGTTTAATGTATGAATAGCCAACAAATCGAAGGTCTTCAAGTTCCTCTGTTTGCCACCCCAGGATATCAAGCCATTTTACTTCGTTCATATCTATCCCTTTTGGTATTGGGTTCTGCGGCTATTAATAAAACTGATGTTTTTATCCAAGTATACAATACAGTCGAAAAGTTTAATGAGGATTTTTTTCTCTTTTTCTAACTCTTTGTCTTCTTGTTCGTTATGGAATTGATTTCTACGGTTTTGGTCTTCGTCTTGATTTTTAGGAGTTAGCCTTCTATGTAGTTGGGCTTGTACTTTCGCTACGATTTTTTGGGACTGGTTCTCTTTTTTGTCAGCAGATCCTAAAGAAGGGATCAGTTGATGTGTAAACAATCGTTTTTTCTGTTCGTTAAATCGAACAGGTGGCGTGAATTCCGCCCACGCAAGATTTTTTTTTGACAGACCAAATAAAGCCTCAAATTCCGAAGGATAGGATGGTTGTGTAACATCGATTTGTGTTTGGGGTGCAATCGCGCTTGCTTCTTTTATAATCTTATCATCAAGGAATACTTGATCTTGTGCATAACGGGTTGAAACATCAAGTCCCAGGTTGTCAATCGTACGTCTTGCCATATTATATCCTTCTGGTTTCTTTTAAGGGTTCAGATGCCATGCTGGTGAAATTTAATCAATAAATTAATTAGATCTTGTTTTTACTATTCTTCCATTTTTTGGTATTCCCACAAATTCCCACTTAGTTTGTTTTTGTGATAAAGGATTCTTTCTTAACTGGTAACGAATCCTTTTTAAATAAGGATGATTGTTTTTTTTGCAAATTTGTTGCCAACTTAGGTTTTGGGTGGTAAATTGTGGAAAAGTAGGGAAAAAGGTGTGTAGCTGTGTTCTTCTTTAGCGGATCAACAGATGCGAGACTGGATGATAAGGGGCGATTTGTTCTGCCTCAGTCTATGAGATTAGGTCTTGTTGAGCAAGGGCAGCTGGAATTTAGTATCGGGTTGGGTCTTGGTGGATGTCTTTCGATTTATAAAAAAAGTGATATCCAGAAGATCGTTGAAAAATTCCAGTCTAAACAACACATTGGTAAGTACCAGAAATTTTTTACCCTGTTTTTTTCTACCCTACATCAAACTTCGTGCGATAAAATCGGCCGGGTTATGATTCCTGCTGTATTGAGAAAAGCGGTTGGGATCAAAGCTGAGGTGGTGATAGCTGGGGTGTTGAATAAAATCGAGATCTGGCCAAAAGAGCAATATGATGCTGAGCTGAGTTTAATGCTTGGAGGTAAGGATCCAGAAATGAATTTATATAAAATGACTGAAGAGGCGTTTGCGTTACTATCAGATAGTGACAAAGGTGAAGACAATGACAACGAATAAAGAACAGCCCCATTTGTCTGTTATGGCAGATGAAATGATTGCGCAATTTGAGGGATCGAGTTTACGTGTATTTGTAGAAGGCACTTTGGGAGCTGGGGGTCATGCAAAACGGCTTTTAGAGACCCATGAAGAAATTGAAATGTACATCGGATTTGATCAAGATCCAGAAGCGATAGAGATTGCAAAGAGCGTACTTGCTCCATGGAAGCATAAATTACATTTTATTCACGCTAATTTTTCCGATATGGATCGATATTTAGCTGAGCTAAACGTGAAAAAAGTCGATGGTTTTTTTTTGACCTCGGAGTTTCATCTATGCAGTTCGATAAAGACTATAAAGGATTTAGTTTCTCCAAGGATGGTCCTTTAGACATGCGTATGAATCCATTGGATAAGCTTACAGCTAAAGAAATTATTAACAAGTGGTCTGAAGAGGCTCTTGGTAAGATTTTTCGGGAGTTGGGAGAAGAACCACGATGGCGTCAGGCGGCGCAAGCGATTGTAGCTGCACGCAAAAAACAGGCTATAGAAACAACCAAACAACTTAGCGACGTCATTTGTGACATGTCTAAGGGTCGTGGTAAGCTCCATCCTGCTACACTGATTTTTCAAGCCTTGCGTATTGCTGTAAATAGAGAGCTTGACGTGTTAATCGAGGGCGTGACTAAGGCGATGGATCTTCTCTCAGCCGAGGGTAGAATTGGCGTGATTAGCTTTCATAGTCTCGAAGATAGGATTGTAAAAAACATATTCCGTAATGCAGCCACCCCTATTCGAGAGGGAAAAGAAAAATTGATTCCTATGATGAAATTGCTGACAAAAAAACCACTGATTCCTTCTTTAATCGAAATTCGACGCAACCATCGTGCTCGTAGCGCTAAGTTACGTTTTGCCGAAAAGATCTGGAGTTAGTATATGTCAAAAGGAGTCATTATAAAACTCTTTATCTGTTTAATTATGTCTAGTCTATGTCTTTTTTCATATCTTGAAAAACAAAATGAACTGACCCAGCTTAAGCTCTATGCTCCAAAAATTGTAAAAGAACTTAAAGCTCTGGAAGAGGAAAATGCAAGACTGGTTTATGAAGTGGATCAGTTTGAAAGTCCTGAGCATATGATGGCTCTGGCACGTGATATTAGGTTTAGTCATCTAAGACATCCCTTAAGTAAGGATGTCGTCATGATCCAAGAGGGGCTTGCTTTGGAATATTCTCCATTGCAAGATCGAGAAAATATCTCATTTAAACCTCAATACACATTGGCAGTCGGAGCGAACTAGATATGCAGCAAAGGCGTGAGGGCGGTTCTATACCGATAGAAAACCGCAGGCGTCTAGTGTGGCTGGCTCTATGGGTGACCTTTCTGTTTTGTCTGCTTATTATTCAGTTTTATAGAATACAGATCATTGACGGGGATAAGTGGACGAAAAAAGCACTAGCGCAGCATCACTTAACGCTTGTGGAGCCATGTAAAAGGGGTACTTTTTACGCTAATACTTCTGTGAAAAAAGGGCATCCAGAGGTGTTAAGACCTCTTGTAGTCGACGTCCCGAAATTTCATCTTTTTGTTGACCCTAAATCGATCCCGTCTCATTTAAAGCCCTCTATTGTTAGTGCTATATCTTCTATTTTACATTGTAAAAAAGAGGATAGTAAGAAAATTACTGGGCATCTTTCCAAGGAATCTAGAAATCGTAAAGTGCTCATGTGGTTAAGTCGAGATAAGCGGAATGCAATCGATTTATGGTGGATGGATTTTGCTAAGGCACATAAAATCCCACGTAACGCTATATATTTTCTGCAAGATTATAAAAGGTCTTATCCGTTTGGGAAACTTTTAGGTCAGATTTTACATACTGTCCGTGAGGATAAAGATCCGATTACGCATCAGCATATTCCGACTGGGGGTCTTGAGCTTGTCTTCGATCGTTATCTCCAGGGAAAGGAAGGTAAACGAATCTTGCTTCGATCACCTAAGCATTCGCTTGATACAGGTAGGTTAATTGCAGCGCCAGAAAATGGATCTGATATCATTTTAACAATTAATGATTATATTCAGGCTATTGCGGAAGAGGAGATCGCTAAAGCGGTAAAAAAAGCGAATGCCAAATCTGGGTGGGCCATTATGATGGATCCTAGGACTGGAGAAATTTTTGCATGGGCGCAGTATCCTTTTTTCGATCCGAGTCAGTATAAGGGGTATTTTAATGATATAAGACTGTCTGAATATACCAAAGTTCAGGCTATTACAGATCCTTATGAACCAGGTTCCACCATGAAGCCTATTACCATGGCTATCTGTTTACAGGCGAATGAAGAGCTAAGAAAACAAGGTAAACCCCCTATCTTTAATCCAAAGGAAAAGATTGCTACGGCAAATGGGTATTTTCCGGGTCGATCAACCCCTATTCGAGATACGAAGCTTCATCATTTCTTAAATATGGATATGGCCATTCAAAAATCTTCGAATATTTATATGGCACGCATGGTTCAGAGAGTGATCGATGCTTTAGGGAATGCTTGGTATAGAAATGCTCTGCAGAATGTTTTTGGCTATGGCATTAAAACGGGTATTGAACTATCTTCTGAAAGTTCTGGGTTGCTGCCGACTCCTGGCAAAAAGCATCCCAACGGATCTCTTGAATGGTCTGTACCAACCCCATTTTCTTTGTCTTTTGGGCATAATTTACTTGTCAGTAGTCTCCAAATGCTCAGAAGTTATGCTATTCTATGTAATGGGGGATTCGATGTTCAGCCGACCTTGATTAAACAAATTATTCGTACTCAACCAGATGGTTCTTATAAAGTGATTGAGGACCATGTAAGTCCAGAGAAAGTACAGGGTTATCAAAGGCTCCTTGAGCAGTCTATTTCTGATGAGATAGTTCGGGTGATGAAGTATATAACCAAGCCTGGAGGGAGTGCTCCTAAAGCCGATATTTATGGGTATACTGAAGGTGGCAAGACCTCTACCTCGGAGAAAATTGTAAATGGAGTGTACTCTCGCACGAATCATATCTCGACATTTATTGGGTTTGCTCCTGTGAAGAACCCCCGCTTTGTCATGCTCATTGCAATCGATGAGCCAGAACATAAGTTCATTCCCGGTATCGGTAAAAATTATATGGGGGGAGCATGTGCAGCGCCTGTATTTGCTGAAATAGGTGCTAGAACATTGCAGTATTTAGGAGTTGAACCAGATGATCCTTGTGGGTATGCTCCTGGCGATCCTAGACGTGATGCAGAGAAAGCGGATTGGGTGAAAGAAGCGGCAATATTACAGAAAACGTACTTAGACTGGAACCATTAATGAAACTGAAACGACTTCTTAAAACACTGCATGGTATCGATGTTAAAGGATCTAAAGAAATGGAAATCACCGGTGTGACTGCGAATTCCAAAACAGTAGTTCCTGGAAATCTATTTATCGCGAAAAAGGGGCTTTCTGCTGATGGGGCTCAGTTCATTGAAGAGGCTATTGCAACGGGAGCCGCCGCTGTGCTTACGGATATGTATAATCCTTTTCTATCAAAAGACGTCGTTCAGCTTATTAGTAAAGAGGTTGATGTATTAGAGGGAGTGATTGCTAATATTTTTTATGAAGATCCCTCCAGACATCTATTTACAGTCGGAGTGACAGGCACCTCTGGTAAAACCACTACGACCTACATGATTAGGCATCTTCTACAGAAATTACTGGGCATGACAGGTCTGATTGGGACGGTAGAATGGATTGTAGGTGACCAATATCTCCCTTCGACCATGACTACTCCTGAGATTATTACCAATCTTAAGCTTATGCATGAGATGAGAGGATTAGGTTGCAAAGCATGTGTTATGGAGGTCTCTTCCCATGCATTAACCCAAGGTCGGGTAGCATGTCTTGATTATGATGTAGCCGTATTTACGAACCTATCCCAAGATCATTTAGATTATCATAAAGATATGGATGGGTATGCACGAGCGAAAGCTCTTTTATTTTCTTCTCTTAAAGAGCCTTCGAAAACAGCAGTCATCAATCTCGATTCATCATGGAGCGCGATGATGGTTGCCGATTGTCATGCACGCAAAATTACGTATGGTATTGAGAAAGAAGCAGATCTGATGGCTGCGGAGATTGTATTGAGTCAGAATGGAACGACATTTAATGTGCTCTATCAGGATAGGAAATGGCCTTGTAAGACTCCGATGATTGGACGTTTTAATGTCTATAATTTACTGTCTGCTATGGCTGTTGGTCTGGCCAGAGGTTTCTCTATTAGCCTTATTATAGATGCCATGGCTTCTTTTACCGATGTTCCAGGACGGTTGCAAAAAGTAAGTAACAGGCGTGGTTTACATATTTTTGTGGATTATTCCCATAAACCAGACGCTTTAGAAAATGTACTAACGACATTAGGGGACATTAAAAAAGGGAAGCTTATTTGCCTTTTTGGATGCGGAGGTAACAGGGATACTGGTAAAAGGGCTTTGATGGGGTGTATTGCAGAACGTCTGGCTGATGAAGTCATTCTCACCTCAGATAATCCACGATCAGAAGATCCACTAGCCATTATTCAGGGGATTATGCAGGGTATTCGGAACTCAGCCAATGTCCTTATTGAACCTGATCGGAAGCGTGCTATACAAATAGCTATCGAGCGTATGCAACCAGAAGATATTTTATTGATTGCTGGAAAAGGGCATGAGACCTATCAAATCTTTGCGCGTAATAAGGTCGAGTTTGATGATCGCTTAGTAGCTCAAGAAAGCTGTAAATAAATTTATCTAGGTATCTGCCGACTCTTTACGTGCAAGAAAACCTTATTCTCATGCAAAATGGATCTATCCCCGGAGTGGTAGGCTGACTATGAAAATTAGAACTCTATTTTCTTTGATGATGTATCTTATAAGCCTTTATTGCGTTTGTACCACACCTCTATTTGGGGAATTGATTCATAGCAGTGAAGGTCTTCGTTCTAAAGAGTTCCAAACGCCATCTTCTCCTGCAGTCAATAAACCGACCATCATATTAGATGCCGGTCATGGGGGTAAGGATGAAGGAACGAAGGTTAATGCATTTAAAGAAAAGAAAATCACTTTAGCAACGGCTTTATATGCCAAGAGATACTTAGAGCAAATGGGTTATCGTGTCATACTTACTAGAGCAAAAGATGTAGAGATGTCTTTACCTAGAAGGGTAGCTCTTGCTAATAAAACCCGGAGTGCTATTTTTGTAAGCATTCATTTTAATGCCTCAAAAAATACTGAAGCAAAAGGGGTTGAGATCTTTTACTACGATGCTAAAGATCCAGAGCGAACAAAGAATTCACGCAAACTTGCTAATTATATACTACACCAGGTGATTGATCAAACGGAAGCTGCCTCTCGAGGGGTAAAAGTGGGTAATTTTCATGTCATTCGTGAAACGCAAGTGCCCGCTGTTTTACTCGAAGGGGGGTTTGTAACAAATGGTCCGGAATGTGCTCATTTAAGAAAGAAAGAGTATCTAGAAAATATTGCGAAAGGACTTGCTTTGGGTATAGATAGGTATTTTAGATCGTAAAAAAGTATGTCCTCAGCGCGAGTTGAACGCGCGACCTGTCGCTTAGGAGGCGACCGCTCTATCCACCTGAGCTACGAGGACGCTCTAGAGAAAAAGGCAATTCTACGCTGAGCCAGTAGTTTGCGGCAAGGCTATTTTATTCTAACAGATATAGTAAAAAGAGGGAAGAATGACACAGAAACAGGCAGATATTGGCCTTATTGGGCTGGCCGTCATGGGGCAGAATTTAGTCTTGAACATGAATGACCATGGTTATACAGTCGCTGTTTTTAATAGAACAGTATCTAAAGTGGATGAGTTTATGGCCGGGGCTGCTAAAAACACTCAGGTCGTACCAGCCCATACTTTAGCAGCATTTTTTCAGGTCCTCAAAAGACCTCGTAAAGTCATGATGATGGTAAAAGCAGGGCAGCCAGTCGATGATCTCATTCAAGAATGTCTCCCTTTTTTAGAAAAAGGAGATATTATTATCGATGGGGGTAATAGTCATTATCCAGATACGGAACGTAGAGTAAAACTCCTTGCCGATAAGGGAGTCTTATTTTTGGGAACAGGAATCTCTGGTGGTGAGGAAGGGGCTCGGCATGGTCCATCTATTATGCCAGGCGGGAATCCTGAGGCATGGTCATCTATCAAAAATCTATTTCAAAATATATCAGCAAAAGCGAAAGAAGATGATCTTGCATGCTGCGATTGGATAGGGGAGGGAGGGGCTGGTCACTATGTTAAAATGGTACATAACGGTATTGAGTATGGGGATATGCAGCTAATCTGTGAAGCCTATCAGCTTTTAAGAGATGTTGTAGGTTTAACTGTTCTTGAAATTCGAGACATCTTTTTAGAGTGGAATAAAGGGGTTTTAAGCAGCTATTTGATTGAAATTACCAGTCAGGTTCTTTCTTATAAGGATACTGATGGAACACCTCTTGTCGATAAAATCTTAGATGTAGCAGGACAGAAAGGGACCGGTAAATGGACGGGGATTAGCGCACTTGATCTCGGTCAGCCTGTGACTTTAATTGGAGAAGCGGTCTTTGCTCGATGCCTTTCTTCATTAAAGGAACAAAGAGTGGCTGCATCGAAGTTGTTCCCTCATAATAAGATCCATTTTCAGGGAGATAAAAAACAATTCATTGAAGATATTAGACATGCTTTGTATGCCTCGAAGATTATTAGCTATGCCCAAGGGTTTATGTTAATGAAGTCAGCTGCAGAGGATATGAAATGGCATTTAAATTATGGTTCGATTGCCCTCATCTGGAGAGAGGGGTGTATCATTCGTAGTCGGTTTTTAAATGATATTAAAAAGGCATACGATAAACACCCAGGCCTTGAGAACTTATTGTTTGATGATTTTTTCCGTGGGGAAATCCTCTCTTCTGAAATAGGTTGGAGACGAGTCATATCAAAAGCTGTAGAATGTGGGGTACCAGTACCCTGCTTTACTACGGCTTTATCTTTCTATGATGGATATCGTTCTGAACGACTGCCGGCTAACCTTTTACAAGGGTTGAGAGATTTTTTTGGTGCTCATACCTATGAAAGGGTGGATCAGCCTCGTGGTACATTTTTTCATACGAACTGGACAGGTAGCGGCGGTGGTGCCACAGCTGGTTCCTATACTATCTAAATAAAAGGGCAGCCTAACGGCTGCCCTTTTATTAATTCTTTTCTTCTGCTTTTAACACTTCCATAAAAGCGGACTGCGGTATATTCACTTTACCAATCTCTTTCATCTTTTTCTTACCCTTTTTCTGCTTTTCCCAAAGCTTTCTTTTTCGAGTAATATCGCCACCATAACATTTGGCAGTTACATTTTTTGTAATCGCGCGGATGGTTTCTCTGGCAAGAATCTTGCCTCCAACAGCTGCTTGGATAGGGACTTTAAACTGTTGCATGGGGATCACCTCAATCAACTTTTCACAAATGCCTCTTCCTCGGCTTTCTGCTTTGGACCTGTGAACCATGCAGGAGAATGCATCAACTGGTTCATCATTGACTCGGATTTCTAGTTTGACAATATCACTGGGTTCATAGGAATCCAATTCGTAGTCAAAAGATCCATAACCCCGTGTAATGGATTTAAGTTTATCATTAAAGTTGGTAATGATTTCATTCATAGGAAAGCGGTAGGTAAGGAGTAGGCGTTTGCTATCCATCGTCTCTGTTTTGCCAAGAGTCCCTCGTTTCTCCATTCCCAGACTCATCACAGCGCCCAAGAATTCTACAGGGATCATAATATGGCATTTTACCCACGGTTCTTGAATGGTATCAATGTGTGTAGGATCGGGAAAGTGTGCCACGTTATCTATATTCAGCTCTTGTCCGCTCCGCAAGGTGAATTTATAGATAACGCTGGGTGCTGTTGTAATAATATCTAAATCGAATTCTCTTTGTAATCGTTCAAAGACAATCTCAAGGTGTAGGAGTCCAAGAAATCCACATCGAAAACCAAATCCGAGGGCTAAGCTGCTTTCTTGTTCTACATGTAGAGCGGAATCATTGAGTTGTAGTTTAACAAGAGCGTCTCTGACAGCTTCAAAATCTGAAGAGTCAACGGGATAAATTCCTGCAAATACCACAGGTAAAATGACTTTAAATCCAGGCAGTGGTTCGCTTGCTGGCTCAGCCATGGTGGTGATCGTATCACCGACTTTTACGTCAGCTGTATTTTTGATATTGGCAATGAAGTATCCTACTTCACCAGGTCTGAGTATATCTATCGGTTTTTCTTGTGGTGAAAATACCCCAACCTCGAGTATCTCGAATGTTTTACCTGTGGCCATCATTTTAATTTGCGTTTTTTTTCTCATCTCCCCACTGAACAGTCTGACATACACCATAACTCCACGATACGTGTCGTAGTGGGAGTCAAATACAAGGGCTCGAAGGATGTTGTCCTTAGGTTGTGTCGGTGCTGGGACCTCGATTAGGATTTTTTCTAGAATATCTTTAATGCCAACACCAGTTTTCGCAGAACATAACACTGCGCTCGAGGTATCAATTCCAATGACGTCTTCGATTTGTTGTTTCACTGCTTCAACGTCGGCTGAAGGAAGATCTATTTTGTTAATCACAGGGACGATTTCTAAATTACGCTCAAGGGCTAGGTGGACGTTAGCAAGGCTTTGAGCTTGCACTCCCTGCACGGCATCAACAACTAAAAGAGCTCCTTCGCAAGCGGATAAAGATCGAGAAACTTCATAGGTGAAATCTACATGTCCTGGAGTATCGATAAAATTAATTTGGTACTCATTACCATCATCTGCTTTATAGTACATTGTGACAGGGTGAGCTTTAATAGTAATACCTCGTTCCCTTTCTAAATCCATGGCATCAAGAACCTGTTCTTTCATATCACGAGAGGCAATGGTTTGCGTCAGTTCAAGCAGCCTATCCGCAATCGTGGATTTGCCATGATCAATATGAGCTATAATGGAAAAATTGCGAATGCGTTGTAAATCGTACTTATGCATGGGTGTCCTTAAAGTTGACTCGTAACTGTACTGGAATGAAGGAAAGAATTCAAGGTTCTCACCTCGAAGTTCAGGTGCCCCCGGTTGATAGAGTCTAAAGACACCCAGATAGGGCAGTGTCCTCTTTTTTATATTATGAAAAATTAGGAAAAAAAGAATACCCTTTAATTCTTATTTTTTTAACAAGCGAGGTTGGAATGTTTATAAAATATTTAGTGCTTTTTGTAATACTTATTGGAAGTCAGGTATTAGGGGAGCCTGTAGAAGGCTATTTACATGATGAGGAAATCGCCCTTTTTCATCAGCAGGGTTTTTTCGTGAAAAAGCAGTGTTTTACTCCATCTCAAGTCGAGGTTTTAGATCAGATAACAACGGCTATGCTCGATAGAATATATAAGCACGCCCCGGAACACCCTAATCCGGTAGGAGATATGAACCTCGATGGTTCTGCCGTTATATATAAAAAATTGATAGATGGGACTCTTTCTATTCTAAGAGTCGTTGGATGTGGGGGCATGGAGCCACAGGTCCTTTCCTTTTTACGGTCAGATCATATGGTGCATACTTTTTTCGATTTATTAGGATGTGAGCAAATCGAGCATCTTATTTGTCAGTTTCATCCGAAACAGCCTGGCGATGGGGTGAGTTTTGTTCAACATCGGGATATTGAATATCGGAAAGCATTTGATCCCGATTGGCAGGATGTATTAGGGAATGGAAGTTATGCTATTGGTATTCTGGCCATTGATCCTATGTCCGCCGGCAACGGGGGGTTATTTCTAGATAGAGGTAGCTACCCAAATTCCGCAGGTAAGTGCCCTGATATCATAGGAGTAGATATGGATCCCGGCGATCTATTATTTATGCATCCCGAGATTCTGCATTGGAGCGGCCCTAATGAATCTGCGAAATCTCGCAGAACTCTATTAACTGGTTTTTGCGCTTGGGGTGCCAATCATAGGAAATACCCTGGCAGTGGGGTCAATATCAAATTAAGCCGAGCTACCGGTGCTATTCTGATGGAGCCTGTAAATCATGATGATAAAGATGTGCTTGGTAGAGATCATAATCATTAACAGAAAATAATAATCCCCCTTAAGGATTGCTTAAGGGGGATAAAAGAAGCAGGGAAGAACGTACCTAAGATTTAGTTCGTTACTTCTTGTGGCTTCATTGCTTCAGATGGAGCAGGCTGCGGTGCCTGATCTTTTTCTGCATTTAAATCGGCAAATTGCTTACCAAGAGACTTAGAAGCCCCAATCCAGGCAAAAATAATACCAAATAAAATGACTGCTACATAAGGAGTAATAGCAGACAGCGATCCACAAGCCAAGATAAGACCTTGTTGGACTAGTGAGCCACCAGATTTACCAAGTCTTGCTCCTACAACGTCGATAGCTGCTTTACCCTTAACTTTTGACTCTTGGTCAAGAGGGATATAGGCCATTTCTTTTGTCGGATCAAATAGGGAGTACTTGGCGGACTTGCTCATAATGTTCTGGGCGGTACCAAAAATAACAGCCAGAAGTAACGGTGTTGTTCCAAGTAATGCAATCACTCCAGAAAGAGAGTCTCTGAAGATCACAAAGGCAAAGAAGCCAGCACCTGTAATCAGAAGAACTACTGGTGTGATCAGCGCAGCCTTGGTCCAGCCGAATTTACGCAGAACATTACCACCAACGAATAACATCATAAGGATGGTTACTGCACCTGTGATGGTAGAGAAGTAACCCATGAATGCACTGTATTCGTTCGGATTCGGGTATTGTAGTTTAAGTTGTCCTTTCCAGGTTACTTCTACGAGGTTGATTGCAACACCATAGGCAATAACTACAATAGCAAGACAGCAGATATATTTGGAGCGTGCTAGGTAAGCGAAGCTTTCTCCAAGAGACATTTTCGGTTTGTCTTTTTTGGATTTTTTAACATCATTTGCTGCATCATAAAAACGTGTATCTGTAAGCACATTTTTATTAATCCACCAATAGATTCCCATAATAATCAGACCAGATACTACCACCATACTTAGCATGTAGTTTAAAGAAACTCCCCATGCATCTACACCAGCTGGAAGTTTGCTGCGAATATCAGAGAAATAAATGATAGCAGGACCAGAAAAGAGCATCGCAAAGTTTGCGCCAAGGCCAAACATAGCGTAAAATCTTTTTGATTCTGAGACACGTGTAATATCATTGGCAAAACCCCAGAAAAGTAGGGAGATGGCAACGCTGCCCCAAAGCTCAGACATAATATAGAATAGAGCGTATGTCCAGTTACGGAACAGAGCCACTAGTCCTCCGAGTCCTTTAGGAAGAAAAGCTTGCAGATTATCGGCTGCAACGGTCGGGTGCAGGATGTTGCTACATGGATACAATACAAGAGCAAATATTGCAAAAAACGCAATAAAAGCTGAGATGGTTGTATAGAATAGTTTTGTTTTGCTTAGTTTATTACTAAGTTTTGAGTACCCAATCATAAACAGGATAGCAAAAGGAAGCACTCCCCATACCTTTAAGAAAGGGATGGCTTCAGCACCAGATCCTGGAGCTGTCACAATTAGAGCATCTTTGGTATCTCGTAAAATTGTGTAGTTAAAGTTGATAAAGAAAAACAAAAAGAACATAGGAAGGAGCTTTTTAAGCTCAAAGTTATGGACTGGCCAAAAGAATGACCGCCATTTGCCGAAATCGGCACTTTTGGTTTGAGACATATTTAATTACCTCTAGACAAATTACAGTAAATAGTGCGACAGCGTTGTACTGGCGCGATTATATGAAAAATCTATATTGGCCGATATGATTCATTGCCAAAACATTACCATTATAGTTGATTTTTATTTACTTTCAAGGTGAAAGTGTCTTCTAGGGCGAGATCTTTTTATTATTTAGGTCTTGTTATTGCTTTTAATTTTAAAAAAACAAGAATGTTTTTTTTGTATGTAAAACATAAAAAAGATCGGTTCATGCTTTACAGGCATGGAACCGATCTTTTTGTATAATAATATTTGGAGTTTACTGTGAGCGTAGTAGGGTGGCTTGTTGTAGTTGTTCTACTTGAGCTTGTAATGCAGCGGAGGCTTCCATGTATGCATTCCATAGCTCTGGTTCGACTTTTCCGTGCCGAATAGAAACAATAAGATCTCTTTTGCAGGTAGCTAAAGATTTTTTTGGAGCAAGAATTGAAATCATTTCTTTATCGCCAGCGAGACGTGCAATATTAAGCATTCTTTCCAGTTGCAGGCGAGAAAAACTATATTGATCTCTACGTTTTCGAGAGCCTCTGGCTGCTCTTTGTTTTGGTGTAACTACTGAAGGTCTGTCAGAATTGATGATAAATCTTTCAATTAACGAGCCTAATTCTGAAGGTTGACGATTTTTCATTTTCTTTAGCGTAAAGTGGTGCATATACCCGCCGGATGTCATCGGGATGTATTTGCATAGATCATTTTCTTTTCGGCCATTGACTTTTTTGATCGCCTTGCTGATGACGTCTTCAATTTCTCTAAAATTTTTTGTTTTTGATTCGACTAGTTCTTCGCGATTGGAACTCATTTGATTTTCCTTGGTTGCTAAAATTCTCTTTAAGTCGTAAATAAATCAGTATAATTACTTATGGATTTTTTTCAATAAAATTAGTAAAAAAACGAAACCTAGATTTTATTTCTATAGTTAGGAAGCTTCGTGAAATTACGGCGCTTTTAAGCTAACAGGATCGTGATTTATCTAAAAAAGTGATTTTTTTTTAAAAAACAACTCTTTGGTCTTTAGTTAAAAAATCCACCTTGTTCTTTCTAATAGAAAAATAGTATTACAAATACTGGTTTTTATGCAACAAGAAGGTTTAGTTTTTCTGTGATTCTAAATGATAGAAAAATAAGGACACTCTTCTGTTGCTTGTAGAATAGTTTTTGATATCAAATTGAAGATGATATAGAATTAACCGGAAAAGTTCAATTAATCAATGGGGGAGATATGGGTAATTGGCTCGAACAAAAAGAGTTTCCTGCTCAACTGCAAAATATTCGTTATATTGTAGCGGTAGCTGCGGGTAAGGGAGGGGTAGGTAAATCTACTTTATCTGTAAATCTGGCAATTGCTTTGCAAAAAAAAGGGTATAGTGTTGGCGTTCTTGATGCTGATATTTATGGCCCCTCTTTATCTAAAATGCTTCCAGCTGAGACTAAGATTGCGTATTCGGCGGTCAGTCCTGATAAATTACTCCCTTTTGAAGTAAAGGGTCTAAAGACTATGTCCTTGAGTTATCTGAGATCTCCTTATGACCCAATGGCGGTCCGTGCGCCTATTGTGAATAGTGTGATTTTACAGTTTTTATTTCAGGTTGAGTGGGGGGAGCTTGACTATTTAATCATCGATATGCCACCTGGCACCGGCGATGTCCAGCTTACACTCATGCAGAAAGTTCAGATTTCCGGCGCAGTCATTGTGACAACACCTCAAGCTGTTGCATTAGAAGATGTAAGAAAAGCTATCCATATGTTTCATCAAATGAACGTTCCTTTGCTTGGTGTCGTTGAAAATATGAGTCACTTTATTGAGCCCATTTCGAATGTAAAGTATTACCCTTTAGGTCGGGGTGGCGGGGAAAAATTGTCTAAGGAGTATGGCCTGCCATTTCTTGGGGAAATTCCTTTAGATGCTCAGATTTCAAAGAACTCTGATGAAGGTGGCTCTTTATTTGACGGGGTCTTGCCAAGTCCTATTTCGATTTGTTATGAAAAAATTTCTGGATATTTGATAGATCATTTATATGCTCTTGAATCTTGCGAGGGATTAGTAGTGAAAGATTTTGACATGATTTGGGAGAATAAAGAGTATGCTCATTAACAGAGATTTTATAAAAACGATCAATCAAAAAAATAATAGTATATTTACTATAGAATGGATTGATGGTACTATCCTAGAGTATCAGTTAAGTCATGTACAAAAGAATTGCCCGTGCGCACGGTGCGTCGATGAATCTACAGGGAAACGTCTAGTAGATATTACTGCGATTCCGGCAGATTTAGAGGCTAAAAGGATTTATAGTATTGGTCGATATGCACTAAAAATTGAATTTGCTTCTGGTTGTTCAAGAGGTATTTATCCTCTTAGCTGGCTCAGACAATTCCCCTCTTTATAGGAAGTCTATGCGTTCATTTATGAATAAGCTTGTCATCTTTGTGTTTTTTTCTATGTTTTCTTCTTGCACCTCTTCTTCGGATCCCTTTTTGAGTAATTGGTATGAGGATAATAAAAAAATAAAAGTTCTTTCCACTATTGCTATGATCGATGATCTTGTCGGGCATATTGGAGGGGATCGTATTGATCATATGTCACTTATTTCTGGAGAAATAGATCCCCATAGCTATGAGCTTGTAAAGGGGGATGATGAAAAAATGGCAACGGCTGACCTTTTTTTCTATAATGGACTGCATTTAGAGCATGGGGCCAGTCTTTGTTATAAAATACAAAAGCATCCGTATGCTATAGCAGTCGGCGATCATATTGTATTAAATCATCCAGAACGGATCCTCAAGTCCGGGGATACGATAGATCCTCATATATGGATGGATATCTCCACTTGGTCCTATATCATTGATCCTATTCTTGCTGCTCTGATTGCAGTCGATCCTGACGGATCGGCCTATTATGAGCAGAATGCAACGATTTTGCGAGAACAGATGCTTGCAACGCATCTCAGAATTGTCCTGCTATTACAGTCTGTGCCTGAACAGCAGCGTTATCTCGTTACAAGTCACGATGCCTTTGGCTATTTTGCTAAAGGGTATTTAGCGACTCCTGAAGAAAGAGTAAATGGGACATGGACAAAGAGGTTTGCCGCCCCAGAGGGTCTTGCTCCAGATGGGCAGCTGAGCTCTCGAGATATTCAAGGGATTATCGATCACTTGCTTATGTATAATATCGGGACTGTTTTTGCAGAATCCAATGTCAGTCAGGATTCTTTAAAAAAGATTGTTTCTGCCAGTAGAGAAAAAAAACACCGTGTAAATTTCTCTGAAAGTGTATTATACGGGGATGCAATGGGCTCTTATGAGCATCCCGTGTCGTCTTATTTAGAGATGATTGAACAAAATGCATTAAGCTTATTAAAAGAATGGGATCATTCATAAATACTCCAGAAGTTCCTGCTCTATCTATTAGCCAGCTGTCTGTAAACTACGATAAAGTTCAGGTTCTCTGGGATATTAACTTCACGATTCCCCAAGGGAAGATAGTCGGGGTTATAGGTCCTAATGGCGCTGGTAAGAGTTCTCTTTTAAAAGCTTTATTGCAAATGATAGATCCTCTATCAGGTAAGGTTGAGTTTTTTGGTCTGCCCTTTAAAAAAGCTCGAGGAAGAATTGCGTACGTCCCTCAACGTTCTGCTATTGACTGGGATTTCCCGATTACTGCAATCGAGGTCGTTATGATGGGCCTTTATGCAAAAAAAGGTTTTTTTTCTTGGTACGGTTCTAAAGGAAAGGCATCTGCTTTGCAGGCTTTAGCTACGGTTGGGATGGCCTCTTTTGCGGATCGGCAGATTAGTCAGCTATCTGGAGGGCAGCAGCAACGGGTCTTTATTGCAAGAGCCTTGATGCAGGATGCAGATATTTATTTTATGGATGAGCCTTTTACCGGTGTCGACATGGCAACTGAACAGTCGATGATTCACGTTTTAAGAGATCTTAAAGCTGCAGGAAAAACCCTTCTACTTGTGCATCATGATCTTAATACAGTCTATGAGTATTTTGATTGGGTTGTTATGTTAAACACCTCTTTAATTGCTTGCGGTCCTGTCGAGCAAGTATGTACCACAGAATCCCTCGCAGATACGTATGGTAAAGAAAGCGCCTTACTGGCCGAAGCTATGAAGTTGTCTTTTAAGAGGACTTCGGGGCTGAAGTAATTTATGATGTACTCTTTTTTTGATTTTTTTACAGATCCTGTATTACGAGCTCCCACTCTAGGTAGTATTTTTATGTGTTTGTCTTCTTCTTTAGCAGGGGTTGTTGTCTTGCTAAGAAAGCGTTCTTTACTCGGAGAGTCTCTATCCCATGCGGCCTATCCAGGAATTGCATTAGGAGTGGTCTTATTAGCCCCCTTTTTTTCTCCTGCCAGTGACGGTTTTTCCTTTGCCATTCTTGCCTGCGCTTTTATCTCTTCTGTAATCGGCATGTTGACAATTGATTTATTGCAGAAAAAATTTCGCGTTAAAGATGACGCCGCTTTATGTTTTGTCCTTTCTTCTTTTTTTGGCGTGGGCGTCCTAATTGTGAGTAAAATTCAAACAACTCATGCCCTCTGGTATAAACAAGTGCAAGCCTTTCTTTATGGACAAACAGCGACCATGCGTGATGTTCACGTATGGATTTATCTTGGATTGCTTGTATGTGTAAGCCTTACCCTGACTCTGTTATATCGAGAAATTCAGATGCTTACATTCGATAGCTGTTTTGCTAAAAGTCTCGGTATTAATTTACGTTCAGTTAACGTCGTGGTTCTGTTACTTACTGTTTTTGCCATTGTTGTAGGGATTCGTAGTGTCGGGGTTGTTATGATGGCAGGGATGCTGATTGCCCCTGCACTTGCTGCTAGGCAGATGGCAGTCAGTTTGAAAAATATGTTTATCCTTGCTGGATGCATCGGAGCGGTATCTGGTTTTCTAGGTAATTATTTATCTGTTATGATTCCCTCTTTTTTAAAGATCAGTAAGATGTCGCTTCCTACAGGTCCCATGATTTTGATTGTGGCTTCCCTGTTTTGCTTCATTTCTTTGCTTTTTGCTCCTCAAAAAGGGTTGCTGACTCGTTTTATGAGAATCGTGAAATTTAAAAGGAATTGTGAGTTAGAAAATATCCTGAAAACATTCTGGAAACTCGATCCTGAGCAACCGATGACCTTGTCATCGATTGCGTCTTTACAGAACTTGTCTTTGTTTCGCTCTTGGGGACGCCTTCGCAAACTGATTGCTAAGAAATGGGTCATTCAGAATCGTGGTGTATATAGTTTAACTGCAGCGGGAAGAAAAAAAGCCCGTGATATTGTGCGGCTCCATAGGTTATGGGAGCTTTATCTTGTTCATTTAGGTCACTGTAAGGATAAGGTCCATGCTAGTGCAGAGGAAATGGAGCATGTTCTGACGCCTGAATTAGAAAAACAATTGACTCTGCTTTTACAAAATCCTATGCATGATCCTCATAATAAACCAATTCCTAATCAGGATGTAATTTTATGATGGCTGCAGCCATAAGCAACCCATATCGGCATTCTGATTTCTTTTCTTTTTTTGCTGTCTTGATCAAAAGGTTTGGTCAGTTGCTTACTGGACAGCTCCCTATGCAGGATTTAGCATCGGATGAGATTCAAATCTTGGTGTTAATTGGTTTATGCTTTTCTTCTGCTTTTATAGGCACTTTTCTTGTTTTAAAGAAAATGACAATGATGGCCAATGCTTTATGTCATACGATTTTACTCGGTATTGTCCTTGCTTTTCTTCTTCTTCATCCTTTTGTAGTGAGCGAGGGTTTAGCAAGCTCATTTATTTCATTAAAAGTTTTGCTTCTCGCTTCTTTTCTTTCAGGTCTTTTGACTACACTCTTCACGCAACTACTGATTCATGTAGCTAAAGTGCAAGAAGATGCAAGTATTGGCCTGGTATTTACGTTTTTATTTGCAGTAGGTGTTATTTTAGTCACCCTATACACCAAAAACATGCATATCGGTACGGAAGCTATTATGGGCAATATCGATGCTCTTGATGTTGATGATCTCTATGTTGTAGGAGTGGTAGCTCTTCTTAATTTTGCTGTCTTTTTTTTATTTTTTAAAGGATTTACCACGGTCACCTTCGACCCCTTATTTGCCAGCTCTGCCGGGCTGTCCACTTCTTTTTTTAATTACTTTATGATGGTGTTGACAGCTGCTACCTGTATAGCAGCATTTCGAGCTGTAGGGGTCCTTTTGGTGTTAACTTTTTTTGTTGGCCCCCCTTTAATGGCACGATTTTTTACAGATCAAATTAAAATGCTCGTTTTTCTAAGCTTTATTCTTCCGTCGGCCGCATCTATCGTAGCCGTTGCGTTATCTCGTCATATTTTATTTGTCTATCATACTCCCGTGTCAACGGCCGGTCTTGTAGTGAGTGTCTTTACCCTGATTTATGTTATGCTTCTTATTTTTTCTCCAAAAAAGGGTCTT
>CAMDPQ010000009.1 GCA_945905275.1 Chlamydia trachomatis | reverse complement strand
GCTGCAAACAAGCTGAAACTTGTCTTGTGTAGCCGGTATATCCTTTTGAGAAAGACTAGTTTGAAAAGATTTAATTGCGCTACTTACTGTTGATTTGTAAGTTTTGTTTCTTAATCTTTTCTTTTCGCTTTGAAGATCCCGCTTAAGAGCTGAGGGTCTTCGTACTTTGATCTTTTTTTTATCTTCTGCCATACTGTAACTCTGTTCTTAACAAATTAAGATGCACGATAATATACCTTAAGTTCTATAATTCGTCAAAGTCTGAGTACAGAAGGGGTAGGAATAAATGTATAAGCTATGGGCTGTGTTTATCCTAATAACTTCAATTGCAGCGCTTTGCTTGTCTTTTCTCGCTGCAGTAGAGATAGGGCGCTATATCCGATTGGACAGTAAGATCGCCGCTGATGAGGTTATATGGACCGTTTATAAGCGATCCCCGTCGTCTTTTGTCTTAGAAGCTCATTATCATTTTGACGTTCAGAAGGGTGAGGCTATTGGAAAAACAATATTTGACAAGCCGAAGTTTTCAAAGGCTGAGGAGGCAGGTCTGCTTATCCAAGCGGTAAAAGATGTGGATTGGCTCGTTTACTATGATCGGGACAATCCGGCCCATAGCAGCCTCCAAAAGCTCTTCCCTTTTGTCTCTTGCATCAAGGCTTTCCTTGTTTTGGTGTTCTCTGTGTATCTTCTTTGTCTAAAAACCGTGGCTTTAAGAGGGAGTGTCTAGTTTTTTTAAGAGATTTTTATATAAGGAGTGTCCGAGAAGTTTCAGGATTTTTCGGTACTCTACTATCGGCATTATCACGGGTAATGACGTAATAGGTAATAGGCCGCGGCTTTGTCGGTCCCTTATATCTCCTTGGATGCCAAATTCCCCATTTCCCTTAATATAGGGTTTACCTATATCAAGAGGAAGTCTGTGTTTAGTACATATTCTTCCTGCTTCCTTGTCTATTTTGTGCTGATCAAAGATAAACAAAAAGCCAGTTTTCGTTACTAAATAAAGGTACTGCTTTACATCAGTGGAAGTTATTTGAGGCGGCCAAGGGTAAGGGTTTTCCTGTAAAAACCAGATGTGTTTGCTTGTTTCTTTGAGATGTAAAGCAGTTTTACATCCAGTTTTTATTAGAGAGGGGGGCTGAAAGAAATAATAAAGGTCCAGCTCTTGATGTTTGAATATAATAAGAGAGGAGTTTGGATGGTGTTTTTGTAAAACGAAATTCGGGGATAATTTTTTAGTAAGTTGATTTATGATGTTGTTTTTAGTTTTTTTGAAAATATACAACTCATAAGTTCTTGTTTAGTTCTAGAATAGTTTTTATCCTTGAAATCTAGCAAGGCTTCGTAAACAGTTTGCTTATTTTTTATGCCCATGTTAGGATGAGCCCCAAACAATGGATTTTTTCTAGAGTATGACTTTTATAGCGTTTTTAGAAAGCTAAAGATTAGAAGTATAGCTTAAATTATGGTTTTTTGTTTTTCTAGAATTTACGCTTTCCTTTGACCAAAAAGATCTTGACTCGAAGGGCGGATCCAAACAACATTTCATTACTGCTTAAATACATCCCAGGACGATATGACTAAAGGGACACCATTGAATACGAATCTTAGCCAACAACACCAGCAAAAGGTGGAAGAGCTTGTTGCGATAGCTAAAGAGCAAGGATATATTACTTACGAAGAGATCAATGAGATCCTGCCGATGAATTTCGATTCGGCGGAGCAGATTGATCAAATTTTGATTTTTCTAAGTGGCATGGATATTCAGATCCTTAATCAAGTGGAAGTAGATCGGCAGAAAGAACGTAAGAAAGAAGCTAAAGAGCTGGAAGGGCTCTCCAGAAGACCTGAAGGGTCCTCTGATGATCCCGTCAGAATGTATTTAAAAGAAATGGGGTCTGTTCCTCTTCTTACCCGGGAAGAAGAAGTTGAGATATCGAAAAGAATAGAAAAAGCGCAGATCCAGGTCGAAAAGATTATTATGCGTTTCCGCTATTCTACAAGCGAGGCGATCTCGATTGCGAACTATTTAATCACCGGTAAGGATCGTTTTGATAAGATTGTTTCTGAAAAAGAAGTTTCAGATAAAGCTTTATATCTACAGCTACTTCCGAAACTAAGTGCTCTGCTCAAACACGAGGATTCTATCCTCGAGGGGTTGCAGCTGCAGTTAAAAGACCCAAAGTTGAAAAAAGTAGACCGAGTAAAATTATCTGAAGACATTGAAAAATGTCGTATCCGCACACAGGCTTATCTAAAAAGAGTATATTGCCGACATAATATTATTGAAGATTTCGGCGAAGTTATTTTAACAGGCTATGAGCGCTTTTTAGTATTAGAAAAAGAGATCCAAGAGCTCATTCCGCGTGCGGAGAAGAACAAGTTCGCAGCGGCTAAGCTGCTTGCTATGCAAAGAAAGCTTGTCAAACGTGAGCTTGCTGCAGGCAGGTCGTTGGATGAATTTAAAAAAGATGTGAGAATGCTTCAGCGTTGGATGGATAAAAGCCAAGAAGCGAAGCGAGAGATGGTTGAGTCTAACCTTCGTCTGGTCATTTCGATCGCTAAGAAGTACACTAATAGAGGCCTTTCTTTCTTAGATCTCATTCAAGAAGGAAATATGGGCTTAATGAAGGCTGTAGAAAAGTTTGAATACCGTCGTGGCTATAAGTTTTCCACCTATGCAACCTGGTGGATTCGGCAAGCTGTTACTAGAGCTATTGCTGACCAAGCGCGTACGATACGAATCCCTGTTCACATGATTGAAACGATCAATAAAGTGCTTCGTGGCGCTAAAAAGCTTATGATGGAAACAGGTAGAGAGCCTACGCCAGAAGAACTTGCAAGCGAATTGAATCTTACCCCTGAGAGGGTTAGAGAGATTTATAAGATTGCTCAGCATCCGATCTCGCTACAAGCGGAAGTCGGTGATGGTGGAGAGAGTCAGTTTGGTGACTTTTTAGAAGATACCACGATTGAATCCCCAGCAGAAGCGACAGGTTATGCAATCTTAAAAGATAAAATGAACGACGTGCTTTCCACCCTTACTGATCGAGAGAGGACGGTTCTTGTGGAACGATTTGGTCTTCTTGACGGAAAACCGAAGACTCTTGAGGAAGTAGGAGTCAGATTTAAAGTCACAAGAGAAAGAGTGCGGCAGATTGAGGCAAAGGCATTAAGGAAAATGCGTCACCCAACGAGATCTAAACAGCTCCAAGCTTTCCTTGATTTATTAGAAACTGATTGATACCCTCTTGTCATCTTTATCTAATGGTTCGAAGTGCAAGTCAGTAGCAAAGAATTTATCGATTCCGTATTTTCCTCTGAAGGGGTTTTAAGCAAAATTCTAAAAGATTATGAGCTTCGAGATGAGCAACGACAGATGTCGTTGCAAATTCTCGATGCTTATGAAAAAGAGAAAATAGCTTTGATCGAAGCGGGCACTGGGATTGGTAAAAGCTGGGCGTATCTTATTCCAGCCATTTATTGGGCTATTAGCCGCGGCGAGCAAACGGTCATCTCCACTCACACAATCCCCCTGCAAGAGCAGCTTACAGAAAAAGACCTTCCCTTTTTACTCAAGTCCTTAGGGGTGGATATAAAAGTTGTTCTCGTTAAGGGAATGGGCAATTATCTTTGTCTTAAGAAAATCAATGAACTACATCATGAAACGTTAAGTTTGCTTCCTGAAGAGCATTCTAAACTATCGCAGTTACAAGACTTTGCACAGACATCGACGGAGGGATCGTATTCTGATGTTCCTTTCCCCCTTCCTCAAACAGTATGGGATCATGTATCTGCTGAGAGGAGCTCCTGTTCTAATGTGCAGTGCCCTTATTACAGGGAGTGCTTTTTTTTTAAAGTTCGCAAACAGATGGCTGATGCGCAGATCCTTATAGTGAACCATCACCTACTTATGGCTGATTTATTTTGCAAGGTGCCAGGAAAGGGAAGGGAGGAGAAGGCTTTGCTGCCGAAATTTAACCGATTGATCATTGATGAAGCACATCATCTCGATGAGATTGCGTTAGAGAGTTTAGCAAAGAAAAATGATAAGATAGACCTGATTCGCTGGCTCGGCAGGATTTATTCAGACCATAATCCGGAAAAAAGCAGATCACAGCTATTTCTAAAAGATCTTATTTCATTGAATGTCAAAAATACCACTCTGGAAATGCACCTGCAGACAGACCTGCCTGGAGAAAAACGACAGACTGCAGTCAAGATCGAAGAGTTATTTCAGCAGCTTGAGTTCTACTGCCAGACCTATCTGAAAGAAGATAAAGGGAATGAATCTAAAGATCTCCGCTGGAGGCTTAAGGCAGATCACTTACTCAGTTCCTATTGGCAGACAAACATAAAGCCTCTTTTTCTTGATGTATCAGAAAGCATTCTCAAGATTGCTATGATGCTGGGTAATATCAGGAGTCAGTTAAGAGATGTCGATAAAGGCATCATAGATAAACTAGCAGTCCATTTACAGGAGATAGAGTTTGTAGCGCAGGCTCTATCGCAAAAAGCTGAAGATCTCAAAGCTTTTACAGAAAATGAAAAAGACATATCACGTGTTCGATGGATTGAAATGACCGGATTTTTATCGAATATGATGCTCGTAGATGCCCATTTAAATGTGGCTGATTACTTGAAGAATTATTTATTTGAACCCCGCGTATCCACTATCCTATGTAGCGCGACCCTGAGCTCTTCTCATACCTTTGATTTTGTTAAAGAGCGTATTGGTTTACGCTCTTTATCTGCTGTTTCAGAGCTTTCTGAAAACATCTATCTCTCCCCTTTTGATTATATCAATCGAGTGTTGCTAGCAGTTCCAAAAGATATACCTCTTCCGTCAGAAATAGGGTTTATTAAGGCTGCAGCGGATGCGATTTGCCAGTGCATTCTGGTGAGTCGCGGTAGTTGTTTTGTCTTATTTACCTCTTATGACATGCTCCGACAGGTCTACCGTTTAGTCGAGAAAAAGCTTAATGGATTTGCTTTATTAAGGCAGGGTGATGCGTCAAGACAGGTCCTTATTGAACAGTTCAAAGCAAAAGAAGGCAATGTTCTTTTTGCAACCGATTCTTTTTGGGAGGGTGTTGACGTGCCGGGAGAGGCTTTACGGTGTGTGATCATTGTAAAATTACCTTTTAAAGTGCCATCTGATCCTATTTATCAAGCTTTTTCTGAGTTATACGAGAAGGATAATCGGGATCCGTTTACGCTATACTCTATTCCTTCCGCTTCGATTAAATTTAAACAAGGATTTGGACGCCTCATTCGTAAAAAAGGAGATCGGGGTTGTATCGTATGTCTTGATAAAAGGCTTATGACTAAGTCTTATGGAAAGATATTTCTAAAAAGTATCCCAGAATGTAAGACACTGTATGAAAATTCTGATGCTTTATTTGCGGCTATGAAAGGTTTTTACGATACTACAATCGTAATGAAGAAGTAGTGCTATATGGAGCGTAGCGGTCTCGAACCGCTGACCTCGTCAATGCCATTGACGCGCTCTACCAACTGAGCTAACACCCCTTAAGAGATATTCTTATAAGATAGTCTATCTCGTATATTTCTGCAATTACTACCATTTTTTTTTGCAGATGCTTCGAGAGCTTCTATCCGTCAGATCCCTAGGTACTCAAAAATAACCAAAAGCTATACGTATTAAGAAGCTCTAAAATGCAAGGAAGAGAGTCATTGTAATAGCATAGTAAAACTCTCAAACGGTTATGATCCGCTGTATGTAAAAAAACAACGTGAAATACTTATCAAAACCTGTAGAATAAAGCAAAAGTCAATAGGTAAGCCCATGTCCTGTTTTTCTGGAATTCCACCAGCCCCTTCCGATTCTATTTTTGGTCTTATGGCGCAGTATCATCAGGATTCTCGCAGCTGCAAGGTCGATCTAACAGCTGGCATATATAAAAATGAGTCTTTAAAGACCCCAATCTTAAAAGTGGTAAAACAAATCGAATCCCATTTACTTACACAAGAAGGTAATAAGGAGTATTTGCCTATCGAAGGAGATAAACGATATCTGGAGCTCGTCTCTGAAATGGTGTTTGGAAAGACTTTATCTTCTGTACTCTCAGAGTGTATCAGTGGCTTTCAGACTGTTGGGGGCACTGGAGCACTTAGGATTGCCGGTGAGTTTATCAAACATCATATAGGTGAAAAGGTTTATGTTTCTGATCCCTCATGGCCGAATCATAGAGGAGTGTTCTCTCAAGCAGGCCTAACTGTTGGTCATTATCCGTATTATAATCGGAACACCAATGGTATTAACTTTACTCAAATGGAGCAGTTTTTAAAGCAGATTCCCCCCAAATCTGTGGTGTTGCTACATGCAGGATGTCATAATCCAACTGGCAAAGATCTAAGTCATGCAGAATGGGAAATGATTTATCACATATGTAGGGAGGGGCAATTAATTCCTTTTTTTGATGCAGCCTATCTTGGTTTTCATGGAACTCCAGAAGAAGATGCCTATCCTATTCGCCTTTTTGCAAAGAAGGGGATAGAGATGATGGTTGCTGTTTCCTTTTCAAAAACTTTTTCTTTGTATGGAGAGCGCATAGGTGCGTTGTTTGTATTATCTGCGTCCGGTGTTATGGCAAATAACATAACAAGTCAGATTAAAATCATTATCCGAAGAAACTACTCCAATCCCCCGATGCATGGAATGCATATTGTGGCAGGAATTCTTAATGACCCCTTACTAAAGGCTGGCTGGCTCGGTGAGCTCGCTCAAATGAGGGAGAGGATTGCTTCTATGAAAAAGCAGTTTTCCTTACAGATATCATCTAAAGTAGTGAATAAAGATTACACGTATTTACAAGATGCAAAAGGGATGTTTTGCTTCTGTAGCCTCGATCCTGAGGCAGTGGAACGTCTTAAAAGAGAATATGCCGTGTATATGACAGAGGATAGTAGAGTGAATTTAGCAGGACTTATCCCTTCTAATATCGATTATGTGGTTGATTCCATTGCAAAAGTAATAGGATAAATTATGCGTAGAGTGTCGTATACCCCCTATGTAATTTTGCTGATTTTTGTGTTGATGGTCTTAAGTTTGCCAGATGGACTTACCTTGGGGCTTAGGTCTTGTTCTGTTTATGCGGTTTCCCCTTCTTGGAGAGGACTTCATTATATAAAGAAGGCTTCTTTAAACACGCTTACATTGCCCACTGCCCGAGATGTAGCTGCCAAGCATAGTGAGGAGGAGTCCAGTTCTCTGCAAAGAGAGGTGGATGTATTAACGAGCCAGTTAGATCACCTTAGGCAGTGGCTTCTTTTAGAGGATCGTATAGAAGAGCAGTTGATACGACTGAAAGAGTTAAAAGGACAAGGTGAATCCGCATATGATGCTAAAGAGTTCTTTCGGCGACGAGCGTCTGAGGTATCTAAGGTCTTAGAGCTACAAATGCATTCTTTTCCCGCTAAAGTCATTTTTCGGGAGCCAGCTTCATGGAGTAGTTTTATATGGATTAACATAGGGGAAAAACAGAATAAAGCGCTTGGTAGAAACCTTATAGCTAAAAATAGTCCAGTTCTTGTAGATGGATGTTTAATCGGAGTGGTAGAAGATGTAAGAAATGCACAATCAAGAGTTAGGTTAATTACGGATGCAAATCTGCATATCGCTGTCCGCATCGCTCGAGGCAAGCAACAAAATGAACAGCTATGGCAGCAACTCAATTCGATGTTATGCATGCTTGAAGATAGGAATGATTTATTTCAGTCTCTAGATGAGAAAAAAGCTTTTATTTCGTTTTTTAGTAGAATTAAAATCCGGATTACCTCCAGCTGTCAAGATAGATATCTTGCAAAAGGGGTCTTGTATGGAGGTAGCGCCCCGTTATGGCGCTCAAGAAGCTCCCTCCTACAGGGAGTGGGTTTTAATTATGACAGGCCGGATCAAGAGGGACCGGCCAGAGATTTGCGTTCCGGTAAGCTTGTATATGATGGACACTCTGAAGAGGCTTTTGCCCTTTTAAAACAAGGAGACCTACTCGTTACCAGTGGTTTTGATGGTGTATTTCCCCCGGGCCTTCCTGTAGCGGTTGTTAAAAAAGTGAATCCTTTGCGAGAGGGCGCCTCTTCCTATGATATCATGGCAGAGGCCGCAGTTGGTAGTTTAAGCGACATTTCTGCAGTACTCGTTTTGCCTGCCATTTCTTTTGATCCCGTCTGATCAGTTCATGAGAGAAATGATTTTTAAAAAAGTTTGACGATAAAAATGACATCTATTATAACATGTCACATGTGCCTTAAAAACAAAAATTTAGGATGGATTTATGAACAAAATATTCGCGCTTTTAACAGCTGTTGTTGCATTTAATTCAATCGCTGCATTTGCATGTGATCAAGAAGAAAGAAAAGAAGTTGCTATTGAAGTAGAAGCTACTCAACTAGAAGCTACTCAAGTAGAAGCTTCTGCAGAATAATTCATAGATTAAACTTGAATTATCCAAAAACCCAGCATTCGCTGGGTTTTTTTCTTTCTATAGGATCTTCTTTCCAAAGAGTTCTCGTTTTACCTCTTCAATGTCTCGCTCTTGTCCGTAGGCAAAATCATACATTCTAGAGCGTGCAATTCCATACTGGTCTTGGCAGATCCTCCGATGCGATTGCAAAAAATCATGCAGATTCAATAAGGGATCTATAGGGATCGATATCCCACATTGATGTAGCAAGCACCCTTCCCCCTGGCCGCCGGCTTGCTGTAGGGTATTAAAGAAAAACATAGGCCTATCAAAGCTTAGAAAATCGTAGCCTATCGAAGAGAAGTCTCCAATATAGAGGTCACATAGTTGCAATATCGGATGGATAGCTGGGAACTTCGATAGGAATACGATCCCTCTCTGCTTTTCATGGCGTTGAACAATAGAGAGCGTTTCTGCTGGATAAAACTGTTCTAGCAGAGGATGAATTTTGATAATAACATTCCACCTTCCTTGGAGATCACCTACTACCTTGTCGCAGGAGGAAAAAAAAGAGGAAGGGTTTTCTCCATCCTGCCATGTAGGGGCATATAGGACCGTATCTAGATCAGGGAGGAGATATTTACCGATAAGGTCTTTGGCTAGAGTGTCGTAGAAGTCTTGGTGTTTACGGTAAAAGGGTAGCCGATAGTTTCCGGTAATAATGGTTTCTCGGATCTGATGAATAGCCCCTGATTCTTCTAATAAATTCATCATATGAGCCCCGTACACTAAAGACATATCTTGGATAGGGTGATGCTTTCGTGAAAAGCCTTTATCCGAATTACCATGAGGGCAATATACAAAGCGCATTTCTTTGTTATGTAAAAGTCTTAGCTGTGAGCTCATTTCCATATTTGCCAATCGGTTGCTTTGAAAGATGATATCAAAGTTTTGGGCTAAGAAGGCAAAAGATAGATCTATTAAATCGATGAGATGGATATCGAGATGGGGGTAGAAGATCTTAGCTATATCAAAGGTGTTCTGATCGGTTACTAGTAAAGGGATAGAAAGAAGTTGGCTCAGGACCCCTATATGGTCAAGGAGTGTATCTGGTCCGGTGATAATGGCGATAGAGCGTGGCTGGGTAGTCATCTTAGTAAAAGTTGAGGTATGGTTCAGGAAAAGTCCTGTAGAGAGCTTCGATTTTTTGTTGGATCGATTCTTCTGTAGTTTTATCTCCAAATGTAAATTTCTCTATTTTTTTTCTAATGTCTGTGAAATGGGAGAGGTCTGACGGAAGATAGGCGGATAGGATTTTGTAAATATCTGGATATTGATCAAAGCGCACCTCGATTCCAGACTGGTAAAGATATAAACCCTGATCGTTTTGCGAGTCTCTGTTATTTTGATTGAGTAAGAGCATCGGCTTATTAAATGGTAAAAAATCATATCCTATAGAAGAGGCATCTCCAATATAGATATCTACATACTCTAGAAGGGGGTAGATTGTAGGAAAGTTTTCTAGTAATAGGATCGAATCATTTTCCTCAGAGCGAGCCAAAATTCTCTCGACCCCTACGGGGTCTTCGTTGGGTAAGTTAGGGTGGATTTTGATGATTAAATCATACTCTTCTGGCAGGTTATTGATGATATGAAGCGATGCATCGTAAAAGGATGTGGATTTTTCTGTGTCATTCCATGTGGGGGCATAGAGTATTTTCTTTTTTGCAGAAGGGAGCCTTCTTGCAATCTTGTATCTCACAAGGTTTTGATAAAAGGGTTTATTTTTTAAATAATGACATAGACGGTAGTTTCCGATAGTAGCATAAGATTTCAGCTTTTCTAGTACCCCTTTATCATCCAGTAGCTCCAGCATTTTCTGTCCGTAGATTAAAGCCACGCTCTCTTCTTTGAGAGCTTCCATAAAGTAACTGCTGTGCCCTTTATCTGAATTGCCATGGGGGCACCATATCGTATGGATCTTTTTATTGTGTAATTTTTGCACGAAAAAAAAAGCATTGTCAAAGAGCTGTCTTACACTGCAATGGAATAAAATATCGAAGTGTTCTATCAGATACGAACCCATCGATGGGTAATTTTCTAGGCGTACATCAAGGCCTGGATAAAATTCTTTGGCTAGGATAAAAATCGATTCTTCTGTGACACAGAGGGGGATATGTAGCAAGCTGCACAGTGGCGCCAGATGATCTAGATAATGAGACTCTGGTCCGTAAATGAGTCCTGCAGCCCTATAAGATATCATGGCCCCCTCCCACTTTGTTCATTCTATTATGGATTTTCCATAGGGTAAGTGGCAATACATACTTTTTGTTTCACCGTTTTATTCTCTGGTGCATGCCAGGGCATGAGATGGGAGATGCGGGACGGGTAATTGGTATAGAGCTCATATTTTTTGGTAAGGGTATCATTTTTTGTATTCTGAAAATTCATGCTTTTAATCAGGGCAAGCATCTGTTCTGATAGGTAATCGATTTCACAGCCGAGGTCTTCCATCACAGGGAAAATACCATTGGTGTGTTCTTGCTGCAATGGGGATAGGCTTATGTGCTTGATTGCCTCTGTTACAGCCATTCTTTCCGTACGTAGGAAGCTGAGTCTTTGTATAAGAGGGAACCGCTCTTGTAAGGTTTGATGCAGGCTGCTTTTATCGAGCATGATAAGAGCAAGCTCTTCTTGATACATATTAGCAAGAACTTCTCTCATGACGGTAATTTCTGTTTTCATGTATTCACTTACATCTTCTCTCAGTTTGCTGAGTGTATTTTGGGATGGATGGATCATAAGCCTCCTAGGGGATAATACTCTTTCTCATGCAATAACTGTGCCAAATGAGATAAGTGATTCTTTTAAAGATCTTTATAAATTTCACCCCTTTGAGGTATCCTTCATAAACTTTATACTCACTAGGAAGAAAATGCCTACCGATGATGCGCAAAAGCTCCACCAGTGGTTTCAAAGGGATAAAAGAGATCTACCTTGGAGACAGAATCCATCACCTTATAGGGTCTGGATTTCAGAGGTCATGCTACAGCAGACAAGAGCTATCGTGGTGATAGAGTATTTTGAGAGGTGGATGGCTACATACCCTTCGATAGAGTCCTTATCTCAAGCCCCTATAGAGGCATTGATAAAATTATGGGAAGGTCTGGGTTATTATAATCGAGTCAGAAATATACAAAAGGCCTCTCACTATTTTATGGAACAACACGGAGGGCAAATCCCGGCAGATCGACAGGCTCTTTTAAAGGTGCCAGGTCTTGGTCCTTATACTGTAGGTGCTATCTTAAGTTTTGCTTTTCAAAAAAAACAGGCGGCTGTTGATGGAAATGTAGCACGTGTAATAAGCCGTTATCATGCTTTTAAAGAAGAAATTTCCTCCGTAAAAGCTCGTAGACAGCTTGAGCTGTTTACGCAAGATTTTTTGCCAGAAAAAGAGCCCTCTATTGTCATGGAAGCCCTTATTGAACTCGGAGCCGTTGTATGTAGCAAAACTCCGCAGTGCTTGCGTTGCCCTTTACAATCTGGTTGCAGGGCTCATTTATATGGGTTAGCCGATCAGATCCCTAAGAAGAAAAGACCGCGAGCCACCATCTATTTACATAAGGAAGTGGTTATTGTGCGTTCAAATAAGGCTTTCTTGGTCTGTAAGCAGCCGCTAGGAAAGGTTCTTGGAGGGTTGTATGAGTTCCCTTCTATAGATAAAGAAGAGGGGCTTACCATAGATATTTATTTAAAAAATAAGTTTGGTTTGGATGCCCATCTAATAGAAGAGCTTGGAGTGGAACAGTACACCTACACCCATCATGCTGTTGAGCTTTTTCCTAGTATATGGGAGACTCTCTGCAAGAAATCGATTCCTGGATATGAATGGAGAGATGGGGAAGAACTATTTGCCCTCCCCTTTACCTCAGGCCACAGAAGAATTTTAGCCAACCTTGCAAAAGGGGAAAGTGTATGAATATCCTGCACACGGAAAGCTCTCAAGGATGGGGAGGTCAAGAGATACGTATTCTCAGAGAAGCAGAAGGTTTACGAGAGAGAGGATATAACATCATCTTAGCGGTGACTGCAGGTGGGGGCCTTGTTACTAAGGCTCGGGAAAAAGGGTTTATGGTCTATGAAGTCCCTATGCGAAAAAAATCGGCACTTAGCACTCTTGTCCAGCTGCAACGAATCATTAAAGATCATGAAATCCACATCGTTAATACGCATTCTTCCTGGGACTCCTGGATGGGGGGGATTGCTGCTCGCCTTACCGGAAGAAAAGTGCTGAGGACAAGGCACTTATCTACTAAAATCCGCGGAGGAATAAACAGTCGTATTCTTTATAATAGTCTAGCCGATTTTGTGGTGACGACCTCTTCCTGTATCATTTCCTCTATTATTGGGCAGTCTAAGCTTTCTGCGGATCTCATACGATGTATCCCCACTGGGGTAGACCCCTCGTCAATTAAGGTGGAGGAAGGGGATATTCATTTATTTAGAAATATGCTTGTTAAGCCAGACGAGATCTTAGTAGGTACTGTTTGTTTTGTCAGATCTTGGAAGGGAGTTCAGGATTTGATGAAAGCCGCGCAAATTGTTAAGCACAAGAATCCTAAGATTAAGTGGGTTGTAGTAGGTGGTGGTTATTATAAAGAGTATATAGGCGCACTAGACATTTTAAATATCAAAGATGTTGTGACGTTTACTGGGAACTTAGACTCCCCTTATTCCGCTATGGCTGCCCTCGATATATTTTTATTGCTCAGCACCAATCACGAAGGGATTTCACAGGCGAGCCTGCAAGCCTCCTATTTAAAAAGACCTTTGATTACTACAAGTATAGGGGGGCTTCCTGAGGTTTGTCTACATGAGTCTACAGGACTTGTCGTTCCCCCATTTTCTCCTGAAAAAGTGGCCGAAGCGGTATTACGACTTGCTGCTGATCCCTCCCTTAGAAAGGCCATGGGAGAGAATGCCCACGCGTTGGTAGTAGATAGATATACCCTTACTCACACCCTAGATCAGATGGAACAAGTATATAAAGTGCTGCTCCCACAAACACCCCCTAGAGATTTTTTATGAAAGATCTTCTTCCGCGTGATCCCAAGGGGTGTCCTTATCTAATCCTGGCTCCTATGGAGGGTGTCGGGGATCGTTGTTTTCGCATTGCCATGGCATCTATCGGTGGATTTGATGAGGCAGTCACGGATTTTTTACGCGTGCCGGCGAATGCTCACGTAGAAAGTCTTGCAAGGCGTTATGATGCTGCAGAAACCCTTCCGATACCCCTTGCTGTGCAGTTGATGGGGTCGGATCCTTTTCTTATGGCGGCTATGGCAAAGCAAATGGAGATGAAACAGGCTCCTCGGATCGATTTAAACTGTGGATGTCCGTCGAATACTGTGACAGGAAAAGGTGCTGGATCAAGTCTTTTAAAAGACCCATCCTTTCTTTATGAAAATGCAAAAGCCATGGTGCAAGCTGTGTCTACGCCTGTAACACTCAAAATGAGATCTGGATATGCCGATACGAGCTTATTCAGAGAAAATCTTTTTGCCGCCCAGGAAAGTGGCGTTAGATACATTACGATTCATCCTCGAACCAAGGTCGATGGGTATGGTCCTCCAGCGAAATGGGAATATATTGCTGAGGCAAAGTCTCTTTTACAGATCCCTGTTGTAGGCAATGGAGATATACTCAATATCCAAGATGCTCTCAATATGATTGCTCAAACTGGTTGTGATGCACTAATGATTGGCAGAGGTAGTGTAATTAACCCCTTTATTTTTCATCAGATCCGGTCTTATTTCCATGGAAATGAGTACCTCCCTTGCTGGAAGGATATCCTTAGTTTTTTTGAGGTGTATGTGCGTCAGATGGCAGATGAGGTTCCTATCAAAGCCAAGGTGAGTAAACTCAAACAACTCATGAGCTTTCAGTTTAAAGCAAACAGCATCTTGTTGGAGCAAAGGCAGATGATCTTATCCTCCCAGCATACCTCGGTAGAGGCTTTTCTAGACTTTTCTCTTCCCATTTTAAAAAAGGGATGGCTGTCATCCCCTCTACATCATGAAGTCTGATTCTGCTTAGCTTATTTCTGAAAGTGACCAAAAGTTGCCCGATGCATTGATTCGTAGCTTATTTTCTTCGGCAAATGTTGTGACTCCTATTTTAACAGGTTCCCATGTCCAATCATCACCACAGAGTACTCCGTATCCTTTTATCAATGGGTACCAAGCGCACATATCATCGTACACGGATTTTGTATCATGGCTTGCATCGATATAGATAAGATCTGGTGGATTTGTTAACACCGTAGAGAGATAGGGTGCCGCAGTTAAGCTATCCATGCGTAAGGGAACGATTTTATCGGTCAGGCCTGCATGGATGATATTGGATAGAAATTGCTGATATAGACGATCTAAAATAGGATGATAGGCATATTGCCCCTCCTGATGTTCTTCAGATCCAAGCCAATGATCTACTGCATATACTTTGCCATCTTTTGGCAAAATAGAGGCAATATGCCTTGTAGAAAGGCCAAGCCAGCAGCCGACTTCTACGACGGTATTTACCTGATAACAGTAAATGAGTTCACTAATCTTTTGAGCATTGAAGTACCATCCGTGGTTATCGAAAGGAAGCAATTCGACAATGTTATAAGGCTCCGGTAGGTTGTGGCGTATTGCCATAAGGCACATGTCCTTTTGATTGTTGTCTATGTAGAACTATCCATTCTTTACTGTTTAGCGTGGATCAGTTCTATGTGATCAAGTATGATTTTGCTTACTTTCTTTCTGAAAGAGACCAAAAGTTGCCCGATGCATTGATTCGTAGCTTATTCTCTTGAGCAAATCTTCTGACCGCTTTTTGAACAGATGCCCAAGCCCAATCATCACCACAGAGTACTCCGTATCCTTTTATCAATGGGTACCAAGCGCACATATCATCGTACACGGATTTTGTATCATGGCTTGCATCGATATAGATAAGATCTGGTGGATTTATTAACACCGTAGAGAGATAGGGTGCCGCAGTTAAGCTATCCATGCGTAAGGGAACGATTTTATCGGTCAGGCCTGCATGGATGATATTGGATAGAAATTGCTGATATAGACGATCTAAAATAGGATGATAGGCATATTTCCCCTCCTGATGTTCTTCAGATCCAAGCCAATGGTCTACTGCATATACTTTGCCATCCTTTGGTAAGATAGAGGCAATATGCCTTGTCGAAAGGCCAAGCCAGCAGCCGACTTCTACGACAGTCTTTACCTTATAAAGCTTGACTATTTCCGTAATCTGTTTACCGTTGCCGTACCATCCGTGGTTATCAAAAGGAAGTAATTCAACGGTGTTATAAGGTTCTGGTAGAAGGTGGCTTGCTCTAGATCCTTGGACCTCGGATCCTATAAAAGGTATATAAGATAGGCAGAGGGTCAAGAGAGACGATATAAGGTAAAACTTCATAAGTGCAAAAACATCCTTGTTGGCGCTGAGTATGCAGAATTATTGTTAGCTTTAATTAATCGATGTAAAAATAACAAGTGTTTTTTTTACCATTTGTTATATGGTATTCGAACATATTGATTATGGAGTCCCTATGAAAGCGCTTATTGCGATATTGATGTTGGTAAGTAATGTGGTTTTTGGTCTTCCTAGATCCGATGATATGATTCCAGCAATCTCTAAAATTCCCTCAAAAATATGGCAGACATATAAAACAAAAGAACTGCCAAGCCCGGCTAGAAGAGCCCAAAACACTTGGTTAAAAAGAAACGGGGAGTATGAATATGTTTTTTTTGATGACGGAGATATCGAACAGTACATTGTAAACAACTGGGATGATCATACCTTGGCTTTTTTTAAAGCACTTCCTCTCGGTGTGATGAAAGCCGATTTGTGGGGATATCTAATCATTACAACTGAGGGTGGGGTGTATTCAGATATCGATTCAGTCTGCTCCCAATCGATTCGAAAATGGAGTACTGTCGTACCGAAAAATACCGATCATATTTTACTACTCGGACTTGAGAACGATGTTCATTTTTGCCAGTGGACTTTGGCTGCGACCTCCCAGCATCCTGCTATGAAGTATGTCTGTGAATATATAGTAGATTATTGGTTGCGGTATGGTATTAATTTGCGTAATCCACACTTTGTCCATGAGAGCACAGGACCGGGTATTTGGACAGATGCCCTCAGTGGTTATATGGGTGTCCCTTATCAGAGCTCCAAACAAATTTACGGTCGCTACCTACAAGATCCTGTATTTAAACAACATGTAAATAAACTTGGCATCTGGCTATTGCCTGCATCTTATTATGCAGGGGAGTGCTCTCAGAATTTATATGGTAGTCAGTCATTTGGTGATGGGTACATCCGTTGGGGTGTCGAACGAGATCGACTAAGTCAATAAGCGACTAAAGGGTTTGATAGAGAAGGCTTACTCAAATTTTGGTGGGGCAGGCCTTATGGATGACGTGACATGTGTTGGATAAGCTTTATTGCGGCAAAGGAATCTATTACATCACCATATTTGGCATGGATTTCACAGAGCGACTGCATATGAAAATCCGGCCATCGGTCTGCTACAGCATCTTCGATGACCATCATCCTAAAGCCATTCTCCATCCCTTCAACGGCCGTTGCACGTACACAACCACTGGTTGTGCAGCCTGTCACAAATACGGTATCTATCCTCTGGCTGTGTAGTTGACTGGCAAGAGGTGTTCCAAAAAAAGCTGAGGTGTTTTTCTTTATCACTAGATAGTCGATTTCAGGGTTGAATGAAAAACGGGGATCTAATTTAGCAGCCGTACTGCCTACCGCTAATTGTTTTAGTGACGGAATTTTTTGTACCCAGATATTGGGATAAAGAATCTCATACTCATTGAAAGCTATAATGGTATAAATCACCGGAATGTGATATTCATGAGCGATGGCAATTAGTTTTTTAATAACTGCAATCTCTTTATCCTGAGCAAATTCAGGATCAAATATCCCTTCCGTATAGGCTCTTTGCATATCTGAAATCAGCAGGCTGCACTTTCTACCAGGTCCTAATATAGGGTTATATTTGGACATGTCATAACCTCAATCTGTTTAACTTTGAGGTCCTTGTATGGCAGATTCATTTGCTGTTTTTGCCAGATGATTGCCTCCAGATGCACCAATTAGTAAAAAGACAAGCGGAGGTAAAAACATGGATACGATCCAGGTAACAATAGCCAGAACAATTTGTGTCGTCTGCTCTTGTTTAACAACAAACTGCACGATTTTTTTGAGTATTGCTTGTACGCTTGTTTGCATAAAAATCCCAAGTATCGCACCAATTACTGCAAAAATAAGAGACCATGCTGTAAAGAATACGAATGAAAATAGGCAGGCTAATATAAAAGAGACACAGAAAAAAACTTCAAAACGATGCTTTTTAGCAAAGGATTCGATCTCTTTTACCGAGATGCCTTCTTTTAATTTATTTTGGTCCATGAGTTCCTTCCTTGAGCGGCTTTTCTTTTGTAAGTGTAGTAAAATAAAACTTCTGCAATTAATTTCTAACGTAAAACAGTAATCGCAAGAAATAAAAGGCATTGTTTTTTACCTCTTATTTTGCACTGTAAATGTTTAATATATTTTTTATCAACGCCTCTTTATAGATTATTTAGAAAAGCGGATAATTCTTTGATTTTTTTATGGAATCTCCTAGACTCGTTAGCGAGCTAAAGCTTTTTTGGCGGAGATTTTGTTGTGTTATTATTGAGTCCTCGACAGCATAAAATAGAGCGGCTATTACACCAGGCAATACATATAATTGTTTGGTTGATAGGAGGGACTTTCCTTTATGCCGGATGGTCTTTATTTACAGACCCCTACTTAGTCTCTACAAATCCTCCTCCTATAAAATCGCTGGAGAATAAACCAACACCATGGAGTTTAGAGGATATCGGCACAGGAGCTCTTAGCTTATATCCGAAAAAAAAATCCACTCTTATTCCCGATCTAAGCAAAGACCTTATGTTTCTTGCTAAAAGCTCTCGTCCCGATAGACCTGCAAGTGAAGGAAACCTTTTGTTTTCCACACGAGGTACTCCTGAGCCTATTGTCATCTCTCAAGGTCAGCAGGTCTTTTTAGAAGAGAATCTAAAAAAAAGTGGTGAGGCACTCTATCATTTTACAACGATAAAAACTCCTTTATGGATTCGTCCTTTAGCCAGTAGCGATGAGGAAATTCATGTGGAAGTGGGCTATTTTTCTTCGTCTAAGCAGAATGAGAGTTTTTTAGAAGAAGTGACTCAGGTCCTTATGCAACAGTCCTCTTCCTCTCATGGGTCTCAACAAAATGAGCCTGCGTATTTATCTTCCCTGCGTAGTGGAAGATGGTGGGGTAGTGATGTTTTATTAAAAAAATATGGAGGAGAGGATTACAAATCTTTAGCTGAAAAGCACAAGATCGAAATTGCTTCTGAATCCGGTCCTCAGTATTATTTTTGTGAAGTGGAAGATTTTTTGCAGTGGGATAGCGGATCTTGGAAAGAAGTGTCTTTGGGCAGGGCCGATCCATCCCTTCCTCTTGCAAAAATTACACGTATTCAAGGTAAGGTTATGGAGATCGAGGCATGGGATGAAAACGGGTTTTATCCTCATCATATAAAGATAGAGATGCAGCCTTCTGCTAAGCTCAGTCAGAAAAATGAGCTTAGCGTTTCGACTGTACGATTGAGGTCGGCAACACAGGTTACTTGTAAGCTGGGGAAAAGACGCTTGATCGTAAAAGAGGGGGACTGGTTATTAAAAACGGCTAAGTCCTGGCGTAATCTCAAGCGCGTGAAAGATATAGATGATTGCATTTATCATCGGCTACAAGGAGAACTCTTTGTTTTTGATAGCATTGAAAAACAGCAAGGCACTGTTGTGATGAAAGGACACTTATTTGATGATATGCGGACGGCGGTACTTCCCTTATCTATCCCTATCCTATCTGAAGACAGTAGCCGCCATACCCTCAAAAAAAACAGGAAGCCGGCTGTCACCTCCAAAAAAAACCAGCAGGGAGGGCTCTATGAGGAGTAGAAGCTTTTTTTCTTTGTTGCTGGCATGTTCCCTGTTCACCCCTCTCTTTTCTCAGACGATAGCTGAAAAAAAAGCTTCTGTGCAGGGCAGGGCAGCGTCTAATCTTCTAGAGAGTGATCAGCTCCTTGCCAAGGTAAATCAAGATTTATCCCTTTATCGAGCAGAGCTAACGGATTGCTATAGGCAGATCAACGATCTCGATCATCAGGAGGATTCTCACCAGAGCTATCAAGCCTTATTGCAAAAAGTGAATCTGGTGAAAAAAAGCATCATCGATCTGGAAAATCTTTGGAGAGATTCCGTTGTCGGAGAGACCAAGAAAGAGGATGAGGGATATGCCCTTTGGGACCAAGAAGAAACGACTCTGACTCAGCTAGTGATGGAGTATGGAGCAATGGATTATCTCTATATAGTTCCTCCTGAAATGGCTGCTATCAAGCTGAATATGCATTCTTCGATCCCCATTCCTAGAGAATCTTGGAGTGAGGTTCTTGAGATCATTCTACTGCATAACGGTGTGGGTGTAAAAAAAGTTAACCCTTATGCGCGACAGCTGTATATGATGAAGCAAGATCCTTCTGTTGTCCAAAATTTTGCCTCTAGTTCTACAGACCTCTTGTCTATTCCTAATCATTCTCGATTATTCTACCTATTTTCTCCGCCCATAGAGCATGTCAAAAGCACCTTTCAGTTTTTTGAAAGGTTTGCCGATACAAAGCAGACTTTTGTCTATCAGATTGGGATGAAGATTGCTCTTGTGGCCTCGAAAGAGGAAATAGAAAAGCTTCTTATGCTTCACCAAACGGTTTGGGAGGGTTGCCAGGGGAAGATATCTAAAGTTGTTCCTGTCACGAAAATGCCCGTCCGTGAGATGGAAAGGATTTTGATTTCCTTTTTTAATGAGGCTATTGAAAAAAGCAGGCCGGCTTTTGGTAAGATAGAGCAGGAAGGGCTGGTGGCCTTTTCTTTAGATCAGGGTAATTCATTAATCTTAATTGGCCAGCCAGAGGTCGTTGAACGAGCACAAAAGGTGATTCAAGATACAGAAGATCAGCTAGACAACCCCGCAGAGATGACAGTCCATGTGTATACCTGTCGACACAGCGATCCCAATGATTTAGCCAAGGTTCTTGAAAAGGTGTACAACGCTCTTTTAATTACCAATTCAGATGGAAGAGAAAATTACGATCTCTCTTATTCCTCTTTTGGCAACCAATTTAAGACTCCTGATGGATATTCACCTAGTCAGCCCCTTCCTGTAACTCCTCAGCCATTACATCCAGGGAGCACAGCCCGTGTAGAAGTCGAGTCGGGATCTGACCATTTTATTCCTGATCCGAAAACAGGGAATCTTTTAATGGTAGTCAGAAGGGATGTGCTGCCAAAAGTGAAGGCTCTATTAAAAAAGTTAGATATCCCGAAAAAAATGGTGCAGATTGAAGTTTTGCTATTTGAAAGAACAGTAAATAATCAAAATAACTTTGGATTAAATCTCCTTAAAATTGGAACTCATAGAAATGGGATTATCTATCATTCTCTTTTTGCTCCAGAAGGAGCTGGCGTTCTTGAATATTTATTTCATCGCGGTCGTAAGGGACGGGTTCCAGCGATTGATTTTGCGTATAACTTTTTAATGACCCAAGAGAATATACAGTTTCATGCAGCACCATCCGTTATCACGGTAAATCAGACAGCTGCCACAATCAATATCGTCCAGGAGATGTCGATTAATAATGGAGCGGCACCTGTTGATACCAATAAGGGGATTGCTTTTGAAAAATCTTATACAAGAGCTCAGTACGGTATTAATATTGTAATGACGCCTACTGTGCATGTCGCAGAAGAAGATCCTCGAGGTGCCGATGATCAAGGTTCTGTGACTCTTCAGACCAATATTACCTTCGATACCCCAAGAACCGTAGATAACGACCGTCCTAATGTTGATCGCCGTCATATCGAAAATGAAGTACGTGTTGTTGATGGGCAGACAGTCATTATAGGAGGGTTAAGAAGAAAAGCTGTGAATGATAAAGAGGAAAGGATCCCGTTTTTTGGAGAGATTCCCGGTTTTGGTAAGTTTTTTGGTTCTTCTCAGTTTACAGACTCCAATACAGAGATGTTCTTTTTTATCACCCCTCATATTATCCCTGATCCCCAAGAAGATCTCCAAAGGTTAAGAGCGGAGGAGCTAAAGAAAAGACCAGGCGATATTCCAGAGTTTTTGCAAAAAGCGGTAGAGGCGCAACAGAAAGAAAAACAAAAGATCTTTGAAAGAAGCTTTAAACTCTTATTTTCCAGTGAGATGTCATGAGCGCTACAAAACAAGCTCTATCGATAGAAGCTTTTGGTAGCAGATATGGGCTGCAGATCCTAGATCAACTGCTTTCTTTTCCTTTTGTGCAAAATCAAATGCAGATTGTCCCCTACTTGTTTGCAAAAAATCATGCTGTTTTACCCTTAGATGGAGGGGAAGAAAGACTCCTTGTGGCCATGGTCAACCCTATGCAGCTCGATACTCTGGAGCAGCTGCGCTGCATGACAGGTAAAGGCATTGATGAGGTGCTTTGTACGCAAGAGGCATTAGAGGATGGAATAGAAAAATGTTATCATAGCAAAGAAGGGGCCACCTCTGAACTGATGGCATCCTTACATACGGAAGGGGCTTTATTCGGATCAACGCCCGAGCTCGAAGGGTATGATCTTTTAGCGGAAAAATCAGACTCTCCTGTTATCAAAATTTTAAATTCTATTTTTAAAGAGGCCGTGCAGCAGGGAGCTTCAGACATCCATTTTGAACCCCAAGAGATAGGTCTTGACGTTCGTTATCGGATAGATGGGGTGCTACAAGCGCGACATGCTCCCTCTAGAGAATATCAATCTCAGCTGATTACAAGGATTAAAGTCCTATCTTGTTTGGATATCGCTGAACAAAGGCTGCCTCAAGATGGTAGAATGAAGCTCCGGATGGGGGGGCGCCAGATTGATTTACGCGTCAGTACAGTTCCTTGTGTGTTTGGAGAAAGGATTGTTTTAAGAATTTTAGATAAGTCTAATATTATCGTAGGTCTTAGCAAGATCGGTATGCGAGAGATAACCTGTGCAGCATTTGAACATTTGATAACCCTTTCTGAAGGGATTGTTCTTGTTACAGGTCCGACAGGAAGCGGTAAAACAACCACGTTATATAGCGCCTTATCACACATTAATTCCTCAGAGGTCAATATCATGACCATTGAAGATCCTGTGGAATATAAATTGCAAGGCATGGCCCAGATCGGTGTCAACCCTAAGATTTCGTTAACATTTGCCACAGGATTACGCCACATTTTACGGCAAGATCCTGATGTGATCATGATTGGAGAAATCAGGGATAAGGATACCGCGGAAATTGCTATACAGGCCTCTTTAACAGGTCATTTAGTGCTAAGCACTCTTCATACGAATGACTCCCCTTCCGCACTTACCCGACTGGTTGATATGGGGGTAGAGCCGTATTTACTCACCTCTTCTGTTGTTGGGGTGTTAGCCCAGCGTCTAGTACGTACGATCTGTCCCCACTGCAAGCGTTCATATGACCCTTCTGATCAGGAGCTGGCTGATTTACAGATAGAGCGTACAGAACTCATCGATGGAGTACTGTATAAAGGAGATGGATGTCCGATGTGTTACGAGTCTGGATTTAAAGGACGTCATGCCATTTACGAGCTGATGCCCATGAGTAATGCAATAAAGCAACAGCTGCTTAAATCTGCAGATGCTCATCAGCTGCAGCAGATTGCATTACAAAGTGGACTTAGCAGTTTAAGGAAGGAAGGGTCTTTTCTCGTGATTCAAGGAATTACTACTCCCACAGAAGTGATTCGTGCCACCAGAGGGTGTGCGGAGATTTAAGCAAAAAAGGTGTTCGTATGCCCATGTATTCTTTTACAGCGCTCTCTGGGAAAGCAAAGACCATAGTAGGTGTGGTTGATGCTGATTCTTTGTATTTGGCAAAAGAAAAGCTCAAGCAAAGACAACTCCTCTTAACAGAGATAGCTCCTTTTTATCAAAAGGTCAAAAAAACACAACTTTCTTCTGAGATGCTTCTGACATTTACCAGAGAGATGGCGCAGCTACTAAAAGCAGGGCTGCCTTTATATGAAAGTCTTGTTACGATTGAAGAGAAGTATCAGGGGCATAAGAGCCACTATTTATTTGTAGACCTTTGTGATCATTTGAAATTGGGGAAAAGTTTGTCTAGTGCGCTGGGCTCTTATAGCCAGGTATTTGATGAGATCTATCTTTCGATGGTAAAAGCGGCTGAGCAGGGAGGGCATTTATCACAGGCGTTTGCTGAGCTCTCCCTGCTGATTACTAAGCAACAAAGACTAAAAAAACAGTTATTTTCCGCGTTAGCTTACCCTGCCTTTCTAGGGTGTTTCTGCTGTCTTGTGGTCATCGGTCTGTTCTTTTTTGTGATTCCATCAATGCAAGAGCTCTTTGAAGGAAGAAGGCTTCATCCTTTAACATCTTCAGTTCTTTGGGTCAGTAACTTTTTAAATGATAATTTAGGTTTTTTGATACCCTCACTTGGTTTTGTGGTAGTGGCGAGTTATTTTCTCCTACGTCAGAAAGCTTTTAGGATCTACTGTTTTCGATGGGCCTGTAACGCTCCATTTTTACGTTCTCTGCTTGTTCAAGCGGCCCTTGTCCGTTTTTGTCGCGCGATGTTTCTTCTTTTGTCTGGAGGTGTTCCTCTGGTGAATGCTCTTTGTTTTGCACGGAAAACCATGAAGAATGTATTTCTGGAAGACGTGATTTTAGAGGCCGAAAAAAAGCTTGTCGAAGGAAGAAAACTCAGTACGTTACTCTCTTCTGCTTTTATCCCTGCGCTTGTCGTACGCATGGTAGCCATTGCTGAGGAGACTGGGGATATGAATATTGCCATGAAAAATTTAGCGGAAATCTACGAGGAAGAGCTAGACAAGAATTTACATCAGCTAACAACCTTTTTGCAGCCGGCTGTCCTTCTTTTTTTAGGTGTTGTAGTAGGTGTTGTTGTTTTATCTATTCTTCTACCTTTAACAGATGTAAGCTCGTTTTTATCTTCTTAACCAGGTGGAGTCATTATGAAGAAAAATAGAAAAAAAAGGTCATTTACACTTCTTGAAATTATGATCGTTATTTTTCTAATTGGCTTAATCGGCAGTGTCATTGGCTACAACGTCAAAGGAAGTTTAGATGAAGGGAGGGCCTTTCGTACTGAGCAAGGAGCCTCTCAAATTAAAGATGTTTTATTGCTTGAGGTAGCCAAAGGGTATTCTGTGGAACAGGTGATTGCACAAAAAGAAGCTTTTTTACAGTCATCAGGCCTTGTCAAAGATGTAAAAAAACTTTTGAAAGATGGCTGGAGTCAGCCTTATGAAATTGTTTCGAACCGATATGGTACAGATATTGTCGTTCGCTCTAGCAAGCTTAAAGCCTATAAAGATAAGAAAAAAGGACAGATTGGTCCTTCTGAAGATCTGGAAGAGGATGAAGATGATCAGGAGCTCTAAAAAGAGAGCTTTTTCTCTTTTAGAACTCCTCGTGGCATTTTCTCTTATTGCCCTGGTCTCCTCCTTACTAGGCGTGAACGTAGTCAGCCTGATCAAAAGGCATCGCTTTCATCATTCTATTGCTGTATTCAGGGAAGACCTCGTACAAATGCAACTCTTGAGTATAAGCCATGGCTGTGACACTGCGATCAAAGTAGCGCAAAAGAACGGGAAGTTTTATTACCAGTGTATGGCAGATCTTACCATGCACAAGGGTCCTCTTTTTAGTTGGAAGCCTTTAAAGGGCGTACAAGCTATTACCGTCGACAAGAAAAAAGTGGCAGCTGCGCAGGTTACTCTCTTTTCTTCTTTTGGTATGCATCACCCTGTTTGTATAGGCTTTCACCAAGACACGCAAAACAATCCTGCTCAGTCTTTGTGGATTGATATGGGACAGCGTGTATTGCCCTGCATTTCTTGTGTTCCTTCCACTTTTTCTGGTCAAGCCCCATTGCCTTCCAGAGAGATATTAGATCTTTTATTTGACAAATAAAACTATTCCTTTTTACGGTGACCCTTGGAAGGATAATATAATCTAAGGGAGATATCATGTTAAATTCCTCTGTAGCTATAGCCAGCGTGTTTGGTCCATTTATGGTGATACTTGGCGCATGGATGTTAGTGCGTAGCTCTCAGCTCATCAAAGTCTGGGCTTCTTTTAAATCACACCCCGCTTCGTTTTTTTTACTGGGGGTGATGAATCTGCTCTTAGGCGTCTACCTCGTGAGTCAGTACAATTTCTGGTATTGGAGTAAGGCTTTGCTTGTGACTCTGCTAGGGTGGTTGCTGACCGTACGTGGTCTTATTGCTTTATTTTTTCCTGATTTTTTTATGAAACATACGATGACCGAGCCTGCCTTAGCTAAAGTCGTTGGCTGGGTGCCTTTCATTTGGGGCTTGATCCTTTGTTGGCTGGCCTTCGTATAGGTTACCAGAAAGGCTTAGAAAATAAAAAACCATCAAAAAGAAAGAAAAATGTTGAACAAATTGTAGAATGGTTTTAATTCGTTAAGTATGAGTAAAAGAAAACGTGCTGTAGCGTTTTCTGAAAATTAGCAACAATTATAAAACAGAAGTTTTTATGGCAAAGAAAAAAGCAGTCGTTAAGAAGAAAGCGGTAGTTAAGAAAAAAGCCGTGGTTACAAAGAAAAAAGCAGTCGTTAAGAAGAAAGCTGCAGTTAAGAAGACAGTCGTTAAAAAAGCGGGTGCGAGAAAAGCATCAGGCTTAAATACCATGACCTATGCGCTGTCCCCTGAGTTGCAAGCTATTGTAGGCAATAAAAAACTCACACGTCCTCAGATCGTAAAAGGTCTTTGGGATTATATCAAATCCAAGAAATGCCAAGATGCTAATAATAGAAGAATGATTGTACCTGATGTTAGACTAGAAGCTGTATTAGGTAAAAAACCGGTCGATATGTTGAAAATGGCAGGTCTTCTTAACAAACACATCCTGTCCTAATTTTATCATTTCTCAAAAGCAGGCATTCCAATCTCTATTGGATGCCTGCTTTTTTTATTGACTCTGCTCTGTTGTTTTTTTGCTCAGTAGACGATGCCTACATTTTTTTTAAGCAGTTTTGTATCGGCAAACGCAACAGAGTATAGCCTCACCAGATGGTCCCTCATCGTTACTCAAAAAATCGTGCAACTAGAGTCTACTCCCCTAGCATAACTAGGAGGAAGACCTCTGCGAGTCAAATAATCGATCATCCGATCCCTTTTCTTTTTATAGAGGCGTTGTATAAAAAATATAGTTTAAAATTAACTAGTTTTGTTATCTCGAAAATTGACAAGCTCAGATGAGCTGAAAATAGAAGGGATTGGGTTCACTGAAATAAGGACCTGATTTTGAGAAGAGTACGAAAAAAAAAGAGGTCTACCATGTTATCAAAAAAATGGGCGTTTGGTTTAGGTGTTTTATCTTTATCGACAGCGTGTGTTATGGCCGACCAAGAAGAGGGACTGAATGACAACCAATCTTCATCCTCTAAGAGAGTTGGGGAGTTGCCATCCGGCGTGATTACGCCAGCTGTAGGGCCGATGGTTAATCTCGCTCCCTCGTCGAGGCCGTCTGTGTTTACGACTGCCGATTTTATTTATTGGAAGGCTCAGCAGGATGGATTAGAGTATGCAGTCAATGGGGTCATTGGCTTTGAAGCGCCCAATCCTGATACAGGGGTCTTTTATAGTGTTGAACCCGATCATGGGAAAGTAAAGGTAGCAGGAAGACCTTGGGAGCCGGGTTTCAAGCTTGGTATAGGTTTAGAATTCCAGCATGATGGCTGGGATTTATTCACTCAGTGGACATGGCTCAATCCTACCACACACAATAAAAACGTATCGAATTTAGGTTCTTCAGAATATGCTAATAATAGTGCGATCCCCTCTAGGACGGGTCTTTTATTTTAGAAAATTGGTAACTGCGATAAAGTTTCTGGAGCGTGGACGCTCCATTATAATGTCATGGATCTAGAGCTTGGACGTAATTTTTTCTTAAGCCGGTATATGACATTAAGACCTCATGTTGGTTTAAAAACGGCATGGGTTAATCAGAAATTTAATACAGCATTTTCTTTGAGCCCTGATGCTGAGTTAGTATTTCTGGTCGATAGCCTCCAGTACAGTGGTGGAGCGCTACAATCAAGGCAATCTCAAGAATCATGGGGGCTGGGGATTCGCGCAGGTCTAGATCCTGTATGGCGGTTCTCGCGCAATTGGGGCCTATATGGTAATATAGCCGCAAGCGCTATGTACCAATATTATAGTGATACTTTGGAGATGAAATTACAAAATACTACATTCCTAAATGAGGGTCAGGGTCTTGGGGGCTTACGTAGCTTTGATGTTATAAATGCAAATAGAAGTCAGCATGTTGTGACTCCTGTGCTCGAGCTGGGACTGGGTATTGAATATATGACATGGTTTTGTGATGAAGCCTACATGGTGGAACTCAAAGCGGGATGGGAAGAGCAAATATGGTTTAATACCAATCGCTTTCTCGATGCCTTTTCGACGGGTAATTTAACGCTGCAAGGTTTTACACTAAAAGCTGGATTCCATTTCTAATCCTTAAGTTTTGCGTTTCTACTTTTCTAAACAGAGAGAGGGTTTCCTCTCTCTGTTTTATTTGATAGGTTTATTCTCAGAATATAAACAATAGATGTCTCACTGATCTCTCTAAGAGGACTTCGATTTCTTAGGCTTAGAATATTTGTAATAGCCTTTAGCGGCTAAAAAAGCCGTATTCCTCATGTTTGCACTTTTTATCGAAAATACCATGTGCAACAAACATTTTACCAGGTTAAGCGCTCTTTTCATCATTTCTGTATAGCTTCTTTATCTTGATTATTTATTTTACCTTGGTGGCAATGTGTGTTATTCCGTGGCCTAAAGGTCGCGATCTATCAACAGCTAAGCCAAAAGATTAAAAGAGGGTCGTATTAGTGCGTAAGTAATTGATGATGATCGTATAGAGATCTATAGGCTCCATGCGAGGCATCTCTTATTTTACTTTCCTTCTTGCCCATCCTACAGGGCAGACCACAGTAAACATAATGGATCCTTGTAAAAAACATCGGCTATGGTTCTATTTTTAAGTTTAACCCCTTGTTGAAAACCGCCCTTTCCCCTTATCCTTATCTGTAAAAAAATAAGTTACCAGGGGTGTTTTATGTCGAAATTTTGGACCTGCCTTTTATCTGTAACCTGTGTCATAGGTGGCCTATATGGAGCTCCTGAAGAAAAAGTGATCCCAGTTGCAACGATCCTTAAACAAAGACAACCTCACTGGCGGCCTAAGATTGTCAGCTACCACCCTAATGGAGCTGCAGACACGATCCTTTTTTATGAGCAGCTCACAAGAGAGTCGGAAGCACCGGTCAAACAAGTGAAGTTTTATCCGGAAGGACAAGTGCTAAATGAAATGGATCTTGTTGTCGTCTCAGAAGATTCTGCTGGTTATAAAGAGTGGAAGTCTGAGATTGTCCCCCATGGATTAAGTGTTTCTTTATATCCAAGTGGAGCGGTAGAGAAGGTCCTTCATTATGACCAAGGCAGCTTACATGGTGATATGAAACTGTTTTATCCTTCAGGAAAATTGCGGGCTGAAGGGGGCTTTAAACAGAGTCAGAGACACGGTAAATTGATCTCTTATACGGAAGAGGGAGTTAAGCAGGAAGAAGTTCTGTATCTAGATGGAATCCTGGAAGATCAGCTCGTCCGTTATTATTCTAAAGGGGGCAGAGCGACTATGATCCCTTATAACAAGGGACTGCCCCATGGTAATGCGATGGAGTGGTATGAGAGTGGGGCCTTAAAAGCTAGCGCTATCTACGTCAGCGGTGTTCTTCATTCCGATGCAAAAAACCCGGCATTCGTCGTTTATAGTGAAGATAAAACGATCTTAGAGGTCAGAGATTATAAGAGCGGCCAGCCTATAGGTGCTCATATTAAATATCATGCGAGCGGGAAAGAGCAATATAAAGTGTATTATAAAGAAGGGAATAAACACGGTAAGGA
>CAMDPQ010000008.1 GCA_945905275.1 Chlamydia trachomatis | reverse complement strand
GGATAGAGAAGGGTATGCAGAAAGGACTATCTGAAGGGATAGAGAAGGGTATGCAGAAAGGATTAGCAGAAGGCATACAGAAGGGTAAAGAGGAGGGGGTAAGAAAAAATCAAATAGAAACAGTTAAAAGCATGCTTCAAGAAAAACTCCCTTTATCAGTAGTTGTAAAAATTACAGGCTTAACCCTAGAAGAAGTGCAAGGCATTGAGGCTTCTATAAAAAAACCGCTTCAACATCCGTGCGGTCAATAACCTCTGAAAAGCGAATCAAAAAAAATGATCTTTGCCAGTTGATCCCTTTCGAGATTTAGGCATGAGTGATTACTCAAGTACCGTCTTTTTTTCTGCACACCAAATGGTTGCCTAATTAGTTTTTTTAGAGGGACAGTGGTCCCTCGGCTAGAGTTTACAGAATCAGATGGTCCCCCGTCTATCTTAAGGTCTCGAGTCGGCTTTATTCTCTCTTTTCTTAGTGTGATCCTCCTCTGTTGGGCTCATGCACTACGTTTCCTGTAGCTTTCCACATTAAGCTCCAAAATAGTCTCATGATGAACCAATCGATCCACTGCTGCTATTGCCATTGCTTTATCCATGAAAATTTTATCCCATTCCGTAAATAGCGGGTTACACTTTTATTCTCGTATCTCTCGCTGATAATCGCAAATAAGATGCTGGTTTTCTATCTGATTCTTCTGAAAATATCCAAAATAAGGCAGTCCTATTTATTGAGCTTGTCAAGTGCTAAGGGTAGAACATACTCCCGTTGGCTGGTTGTAAATGCGGAATTACATCCATAGCTCTGCGCAAAGGGATCTTTTCTTGTGCGCTAGTTATGAGTCGATTTAGCCTCTGTAAAACCACAATTTTTCCATGTTATAGGCTGAGCAGCTGCTCTTTTGTAGGTTTTCCCACCGTTTCTAGATTGCCTATATACTTTTACCTGTTTTTCAGTAATTTTCTTCCTACTCATTGAAAGCCTCTAAGCAAAGCATCAAAAGCTCTAGTTAATAGAATTATTTTACCCGCAAAGATAATTGTCGTTGACGAGCAGTCCTAATTATCACTCAATAACAGGATACCTGGAAACAACTTCCACCTTCTTCTCCTGTCTAACCTCAGCCCTATGCAACACCCCTTTATTTCACTCATAAAATTAAAAAAATAATATACATTTTAAATCATTCTTTCTCTAAATATAGAAGAAATGATACCGCGGCGACCTATGCATAAAAGAACCTCTTTACCGATCCTCCTTCTTGTGACTTCTGATCCTATCAAAGTACAGTTTTTTAAAAAGTCTTGCAGAACAAGTCATTATATTATCCATACCCCTTATGGAGTAAAAGCCAAAGACTGTTTACATAGCATGGATGTTGATATCATCATTTTAGATGTACAAACGTTAGATGAACCTCTTATGGATTTCTGCAGGGACCTTAGGCAGGAACCATTAATGGGAAAAACATCTATTTTACTGATTACGAATAACATCCAAAAAGCATTTATCACCACCGCGTTAAATGCAGGTGCCTCGGACTTCTTACGTGAACCATTAGATGAGCAAGAGCTCTATGCCCGGCTGGCTGTGGCTAAAAATGCGGGGATCGTTTCTCAAAAGATATCTCTGATTACCTCAAAGATCTCGACCTCACCACTTATGCCTCAAAACACAAATCTATTTTTACACCGCATGCTGCTTAGCGATGAGAATGTCACAGAAATTGCAAAAGCGAAGAAATTCGATACTCCACTGAGCATACTTATGATCGAGCTTGATCAATTCATAACACTTACAGAGAAATGGGGAGAGCTTGCAGTTGATGAAATAAGCGCATTTATCGCAGATTTCCTAGAAAAGAAGCTACGGCAATTTGACACCATTCTTCCTCAAGGAAGAGGAAGGTACCTTCTGATGCTCCCTAAGACCTCACCGAGAGCTGCCAAGGCTATTGCAGAAGATCTTCGAAAAGAGATCAGCATCACATCGATACCTACTAAAAATCAAGATATTGCAATTACAGTCTCTATCGGTATCGTTTCCTTTGATAAAAAGCTTAACGATGTAGAAGACGCTTATGAGCAATTCAATCGATCTCTGCAAACTGTAAAAAAATGTTTAGGAAGAGCTCAAAAACAAGGTAATACAACCATATCTGATGATTAGCACAAGGAGACTTTCATGAAGACAGTATTCATATATTTTGGTATGATTTCCCTCTATTGCAACGGCCTGATTGCAGATGACAACCCCTCTGATTCGACTGTTTTTTCACCCAACGCAAAACACCATTCCATGGCCATCGACCCCAAGCTTCGCGCATGCGACTACAAGGAAGTATTCGAGTGCCTGCGCAAAGAAAAAGCTCCCAATCAGGTATACATAAAACTCTCAGATGGATCGATGCTTACCAATATTATTGATATGAGCGCAACAACCAATAGCACAGTATTTATGTTAAAATACAATACCCCTCAAGGAATTAAGATTAAGGCGATAGAACTAGAACGAATCCACGGCATTGGCTATCTAGAATGACTCTATACTGGCTTGAACTAGACAAAGACTGCTCCATCCTAGATCAACTCCAGTTAGAAGAAGCTCTATTACGGCATGATACAAGAAATTTCTGCATTATAAATAAAGGCAGCCCCCCTGCCATTGTCATGGGGATTTCCGGAAAAGTCCATGAGCTTGTCGAAATCGAAATAGCGCAATCCTTACAGATTCCGATCATTAAACGATTTAGTGGGGGGGGTACGGTTGTTGTCGATAATAGCACAGTCTTTGTCACCTTTATCTTTCAAAAGGACACCTTTGCTTTTCCTGCCTATCCAGAAAAAATCATGAAATGGTCTGAAGGGATTTATAAAAACGTGTTCCCAGATACGTTTACCCTCAGAGAAAATGATTATGCCTTTGGAGAAAAAAAATTCGGTGGCAATGCGCAATATATACGTAAAGATCGCTGGCTGCACCACACCTCATTTTTATGGGATTATACACCCACTTATATGCAGACGTTAAAACACCCAAAAAAAACACCCTCCTATCGCGAGGGCAGAGACCATGAGCAATTTCTATGCAAGCTTAAGGATTTTCTACCATCACAAGAGTGCTTTATCACAGAGCTAAAAAAAACTCTCATGCATTACTTTACAGTATGTGATATCAACCTTGCTGAGCTAGAAGTCCAGACCCCATCGCGGATGAGCACTCAACTATTCACGGATTTAGTTTAATGGCTTTATAGGACCTGTTGGCTCATCTTTGAGTCGGTAGCCGACCCCGCGGACGGTTTCTATCCAATCAAACCTTGGTCCGAGTTTTTTTCTGAGAGACGCGACATGTACATCGATATTTCTATCTACAATAAATGCATCATCATTATGAATGTCGTCGAGCAGCTGATTTCTTGTTAACACTTTACCGCGGTTAGAAAGAAGCCTTTTTAGGATACCAAATTCAGATAAGGTAACGGTAATAACCTTCTCCCCTTTTTTCAGAATATATCGCTCTATTTCAAGACTAAAGTCTCCGAAGGTCATTATCGACAGAGCGCTCTCATCCCCTTCTTCTTTGCTTCTTCTCATCACTGCTTTGACACGAGAAAATAACACCTTAGGAGAAAAAGGCTTAGCAATATAATCATCAGCACCGAGCTCTAAACCCAGCACTACATCAAGCTCTTCACTTTTAGCTGTTAAAATGATGACAGGAATAGATTTAAGTTCTGGATGGTTTTTTATTTTCCGGCACACATCAAAACCGTTTTGTCCAGGAAGCATGATATCCAAAATAACGAGATCAGGCCTTTCTCTTTCAACAGCACGAAAGCCGTTAATCCCATCGACTTCTACATGTAACTTATACCCTGTGATCTCTGCTTGTAACTTTATTAGTGATGCAATATCCTCTTCATCCTCAATTAACAAAATTCTTTTTTTCTGCGTCATATCATATCCCTCAGGATGCATTGGTTATATGGCGATCATTCAAGCATGTTATTTAAATATTTTCACGACAATTCTCTTAGATTGCCTGATAAGCTACTATTTTTTTAATCTCCTGGATCACCCTGCTCAGCCGCGAATGAAAAAGGATAACTTACGATAGGATAACCTTAGATACAGCACCGATGCCCCTGTGCAAAAACTTAGGCCCGAGTTCTTGAAATTTTTCCGGGTCATCTGTAGTAAAAAATAAGCTTTGACTCGGTGCGTTAGAAGGATTAAGCAACCGGCGTTCCAGCAGAAATGCTTTAACGAAATGGGCACAGTGAATGCTTGGATCGATTAAACGGCAAGAGGGCCCCATAAACTCCTGAATTTCTTTTTGTAGAAGAGGATAATGAGTACAGCCGAGCAATAAGGTGTTAACCCCTTTTGCTTTTAAAGGGGCAAGGTAATGCTTTACCGTTTCAGAAGCAATAGATCCTACCATTAAACCTTCTTCTACAAGAGGGACAAATAAGGGACAAGCCACCCCTATCACTCCTATTGCTGGGTCATAAGATTGCAAAGCTTTTTGATATACCTGGGAGGAGATTGTCGCCCTTGTGGCTAGAACCCCAATCACTCCTCGACTTGCAGATTCTATAAGATCGGGCAAACACGGCTCTATCACGCCAATAACAGGGATGTAGAGCTCTTGTTCTAAGGCATCTAAAGATACTGAGGCGGCGGTATGACAGGCTATGACGATCAGCTTGATCTTTTGTCCTGCCAAGAACCTCGCGCTTTCCAGAGTATAACGTATCACAGTTGCAGGGCTTTTATTCCCATAAGGAAGCCTAGCTGCATCCCCTAAATAAATCAGGTCTTCGTTTGGCAAAAGATCTCTGATGGCTTTCATAACAGTCAATCCACCAAACCCTGAATCAAAAACGCCTATAGAAGCTGTAGATTCAGTAAGATTCGCCATGGGGTATTTTAATATCCTGACCTATAACGATTTTATTCGATGATAGATTATTTTCTTTTTTTAATGATGCGACACTAGTCTTATATACTCTGGCAATTTTTTCGAGCGTGTCACCTGATTTTACTGTATACCCATCAGGCGAAGACTGTGCTTTTACTGCATGAGCAATCGATTTTAACGTGGTTTTTAATCCGGAGAGCTCTTCGACAACTCTTCCTTGGGAGGTGAGTTCAGCATCGAGCTGTTTGAGCCTATTTTGATATTGCGTAAAGGAGCTGGTTGTTTGACTGGCGTGGAGTTGCAACTGCTTTAGATCGGAAGAAATCTTGTCCTGAGAGCTTGAGATCTGCGCGATCCTTTTTTCGACAGAGGAAAGCTTTTGGTCCATCTGGGATTCATTGGAGGTGGATCTCGTTTTACCTGTGTTTTCATAAGAGCGTACTTTCTCTTCTAAAATCTGCATCTCTACCTGGGTATTATTTAACGTATGTTTCATATCAGATAACTCAATACGCATCTCATCTATTGCAATAGATGTGTCGTATTTATCTTTCTGCAGCATCGCTAAATGCGATGTGCATGCTGAAGAACTAAGCGCTATAAGTACACAGATAGAGAGTTTCAACATGATCTAAAACCTTTACTTTTGCTGATAGATTCTAAATTCTGCTCGTCGATTTTTTGCCCATGCAGATGTGTTACTAGATAAATCTACAAGATGCTCTTTCCCATAAGATACCGTATGCACTTGTTCTGGGTTAACACCCTTTTGTACGAGTAAGGATCTAATAGAATTAGCACGTCTTGTTCCAAGGGCCAGGTTATAAGCCTCAGGACCTCTTTGATCGCAGTGACCCGATACAAATATATAGGTTTTCTGATTAGCTTTTAGGTAACTTGCTATGGTATTAATGGTATCTATGTCTTGTGCTTTTTTAATGACATGTTCATCGGTATCAAAATGGACCGTTTTAAATACAGAAGCCAGAGAGGACATAGGCGTTTGAAAGCCATTGATCGCTGGAAGAAAGCTACCTTCCTCTCCGGGTGATTGTTTGGGCTGAGCCACCGCTAGATCATTAAATTGCTGCTTTAAATCCTCTTCTTTCAAAGGAATAAACTCTTCTGTAGGGGAAGACATACTAAGAGATTCTGTTGATTCGAGGCTAGTTGAGCCATTTACATCGCCCCATAAAACACGCTGGTTAGCTCTTCTATAGCTGCCCATACTCGTTGCATTATCATCCCAGGTGTCCCCGTTTTTCTTTCCGCATCCCGTGAGCATCATAAATGCAGCAGATGTTACACCCACCAAAATTGTTATTTTTTTCATAAATTCCTTACATCCTTAATTGTTTGTCACCTAGGTCCCCAAGAGGGGTAATGTTTTTTACCAGGGCCATTAGTGATCTTAATAGCATCGGTTTGATTTAAATTGACTAAATATAGATCAGACATATGAGAGTCCGTAGAGTTAAATACTAGATGCAGATTATTCGCTGCCCAGCAGGGATTCTCTTTATTGCCGCTACCAGAAGTCAGCTGATATTCCTCACCCGAAATAAAGTCATAAATCCATATTTGTCGTATACCTTCCGTTTTAGCACTATATGCTAATTTAGTGCCATCAGGAGACCAACTTGGGCATGAATTTTCTCTGTTTTTTTTAGTAATCAGCTGCGGAACAGCTCTTTTCTCTCCTCTTCGAGTCGGTATAATATAAATTCTTGTAGAACCGTCTTTGTCGGACGCAAAAGCAATTTTACTTCCATCGGAACTAAATGTGGGCGAGGCTTGTGTAGATCGTGGGAAAGAAAAGAGTTGGACAGGAGTCCCCATTCTGCCATTTTCTGGCTGAATGGGCTGGACAAATAAATCGGCTCTGCCACTTGCATCACAAATAAAGGCCATCATATCTCGATTTTGAGAGATGGCAGGCAGGAGCTGATTGCCTCGTAGATCGACCGCTTTTTGTCCTATAGAACCTTTAAATGACGAAATAAAGATTTTAGGCTGCCCCGATTTGTAAGACACATAGAGAAACATATCTTGATGAAAAGCACCTCCCTTAGGAATAAGGACTGGGCTTATACAATAGGTGTTCTCATGGGTTACCTGGGAGCTATTACTACCATCCCAATCACATTCCCAGATCTCAGCTACATTCTTTGAAGAATCATCGAAGGCTTTATTCTGATATGAATAAAGGATACGAGAGCTACTGATCCCATTTTCTTGAAAAAGCGCACAATAAATAGCATCAGCAAGCTTATGGACTTGCCTTCTATCCTCCTGCAACCTGCCACTTAGCACAGTATCTGAAAAGACCTTGACAGATCCTGTGACTACATTGCAAATACTGGCTGTTACTTTTTTATTCTTCACAGACAGTTGGACTACATAAGGGATACCGCTAGCCTTCCACTTAGGGATATTAAAAGCGACTGCAGTATCTTTGCTGACAAGCATCCTCTCTTTTTCTTGGGAGTGCGCTACAACTTGCGTTTTGCCGTTATACTGGAAATCATATTCCAGAATCCTTTCCAGCTCCTTCAGATAGGAAGACTGTAGCGTATCATCAGAGGCCACAATATAAGAGGTGTAAATAGGGGATAAACTACTTTTTGTAGTCAGTTGCACCCGAATTTCTTGCGGGGTCTCTAATGGGCTGGCGGTAATATGGCTTATGCAAAGCAGAAGTAGATAGGCCACAGAAAAAGAAAATCTCATAGATTTCACCTTGACAGCTGGTTACAAAAGGTTAATACAAATACTTGACGGCTTTTCGTTTGCGTTCCTTTAAAATCAGGAAAACGGATCAGGGGCAGTCGCTGCTCTAAGTATTTTTTATTCTTGTCACTCTCAGCTCTTAGCACAACGCATCTCTCTACTGACCCATCTGGATACAAGACAATCTCCACCTTGACCTCACCAAAATCAGGAAGCTGCAAGTGTTGCTGGAGGTGGCTTACAAGAAAAGCACTATAACTATCCACAACATCGAACGTACTCTCCTCATCCAAGGGATCAGATCCACGAACCGACAAAAAGGAATCGATCGCCTGAGGGATACTCAGCTCCACCTGGGAGGATATTTTATCGCGCTTTACCTCAATTTTAGCAATCCTTTCTTCTAATTCCTGGAGAAGTTCTTTCGGTATACCCCTTTCTTTACAAGGAGAGGGACTGGCTTTTACAGTCGGTGGCGTTTTAGCCGCCGTCGTCTTCTTGATTGGTATGGAGGCTGGAGCTTTTTGCGAAGCTATGGCTTGTGGCGCGGTTTTTTTAACAGGAGCTGCCTTAGCCTGAACAGGAGCTACCTTAGCCTGAACAGGAGGTGATAGGGCTGGCGCCTGTTTTTTTTGAGCTGCAGCTACGGGCGGCTTTTTCAGAGAGACTTTTGCGATCTGTTTCGGTTGTTGGTATGTAGTTTTGACAACAACAGCAACTTTTTTTGTTGGTTTCGATAAAGAAGAGGAAAAAGTGATCACGCTAAGAGCTATTAAATGCATAAAAATAACAAACGATGAAATCACAAGCTTCATAGGATCTTGCCTGATCCAAAGGAACAACCTCTGATAAAGACGAAACATCATAGGAGGTTAACCTGGTTGTAAAATAACATCAAGCTCTTGAAACCCTGAAAGCTCAACGGCATTTTTTATCATCTGATAGGTGCCAAACGAAGCTTTTTTATCCTGAAATAGCTGGGGTGTTTTAGATGGCGTGCGCTCTTGTGCAGAGCGTAATAAAGAGAGTAAATCCTCAGGCATTACCCGCACTGTATTGAGCCATATCGAATCATCGGCATGCACATGAATGGTAATCGAGCTCACCTCTTGTACACTGGTGAATTGGCTTTGATCTCGCGATGGGGCATCAGCAAGCTTTATATGATCCACATCAAGCATTGGGGCGATAATGATAAACATAATCAGCACGACAAAGACCACATCAATAAGAGGGGTTAAATTCGGACTTGCCTCATCACTTGCCTCGCTTGCCACCATAAACCGTCGTTTATTTGCCATAGAAATATCTCATGAAATATCTACTTTTCTATACTGCATCTCAATGGTAGACAAAAGACTATGGACAAAGTCTTCCATATCTGAGGTCGCAACCTTTAAGTTGTTTTTCAGGTAATTATAAGCAATCAAAGCAGGTATAGCGATGACAAGACCCAAGACTGTTGTCGAAAGCGCGGTGGAGAGCCCTCCAATAATGATAGAATTCGAGCCTGCCGACGCTCCTCCCTGGAGCTCTGCAAATGTGACAAGTATTCCCCATACCGTGCCAAGAAGGCCCAGAAATGGCGCCAACGTAACGCTTGTAGAAAGGATAAACAGATCTTTCTCTAGCAGCTTGCTTTGCATCGAAATGGTGGTATATAGCTCCGATTCTAAGAGTTCAAGATCGGTCTTCGAAAGATAAATGGGATGGTCTTGAGGACCCTCCGATCGTTCAATAAAAAAGATCTTTTTATTTAATGTCTCTAGCGTTTTTGCCTTTAATACGGAAAAGATACTAGCATAAGGATGAGGGATCCTTGTATGAGGCACTTTAGGAAGAGACTCTATTTCAAGACTCAGGAGATGTTCTTTATTCTTGTTGACAATCGCTTGGAAGCGCAGCGAGATATCTCTTACTTTCCTCGCCTGCCAGACCTTAAAACTTAAAATAACCCAACAAATGACTGACACAAGAAGGAGTGATAAAATAATAAGTTTTCCGAAAATATCAGATTCGGTATATGCGAGAGTAAATGACTGCAAAGTAGCTAGTGGTATATTGATCATGAGTATGCGTCTGAAGTTTGTTTTGCAATGCCTATAGGATAAGAGATACGTCAAGACCTCCCTATTTGTCAAGCAAGCAGGAGCCTGCACGGGATTTTTACCCGTTTAATGTATGAACCAGTCTTTAAAAGGCATAACCTAGCCCCCCTTCAAAAGAATAACCGCCTACTTGAATGTCTCTGCCATAAACAGAATGACTAGAATTAGCAATACAGACTTTTTCCCATGAATATTCACTACAAAAATCGAAGAATAAATGCTTATACGGCAAAAAATAGAATCCTGTATTTACAAAGAAACCAAAGGGGTTTTTCGTGTGATTGGCAGAGGCATAAGAAGAATGATTATGTTGATGCAAATAAAAATATCTAGGGCCTAGTCCGAAGTAGCATTGGATATGCTGAGTCAATGCAATAAAGGGTCTGATAACTATATTCACAGGGATTTGCCACTTTTCTCCAGATATTCATTGCTCGTATAGAAATCAAGTCCTCTACAGATTGGGTAGGATCCACTCAGCTGCAGATCTAGTCCTCCATCGGTATAGATCTTACGCATTGCAGAATCCCCAGAGGAACCACAGACAGGATACTGCGATTAGAATCCACTGTGTTTTATGGCTTCCATAGCTTTGCAGATTGATTGTCATTTCTTTTTCTACCCTATTGGATGATTGCACCGCAAATGGTTTGCTGTCCTTGCGCATCTATAGGAATCACTGCGTACGCAACCAGCTCCCCTTTTCTTCTATTATGATCTTCATATCGAAGAGTTGATGGGCTAAGGGTTACAATGAGGAGATCATTGCGATAAATCAAGTAGCTGGTGGCACCTTCAAGCTTCTTCCACTTCAACCGATTAAATCGTTCATATTCTAAACCAAAGTCATTCTTTTTCTGACTGACCTGGAGGCCTAACCCTAAAACAATAGGATCCGTGATAGGTGTTAGAGGATCGAAAATAATCGGTGTCACAGGATCTACAATCGGATCTATGGCTACTTGATAAGGATAGAAAAAACTGCACTCGACACCGTAGCCATAACTTGATTGGTAGTGAGATCGATTTTATAGACTAGATCAGTCTCTGTATCGGTAAGATAGGCATACTTACTATCGGGAGTAATCGCCATATTATAGGGGTAGATAAAACTCGCTCCAGTAACTTGACCTACCACTTTATTTGTTGCAATCTGGATTTGATAGACCTCTTCTGTGCCCAGATCAGTAGCATAGGCATCGAGACCACGTGGAGCGATTGCAATCCCCCAGGGATCATTAAATGTTGCATCCATAACGACGCCTAAAACAGAGTCCGTGAGGAGGTCTATCTGATAGATCTGACCTCCAATCGTATCAGTGATATAAGCACAGGAACCATCTGGGGTAATGGCAATCCCCTGTAGGCTGTTAAAAGAGTTATACCGAATAGATCCCATAACGACGTTACTTTCTATGTCGATGTAATCCACTGTACTGCGAGCTGCATCGGTTACATACGCATATTTGTTATCAGGAGTGATAGCTATTTCAGAGGGAGATATAAAAGAATCACTCGTTGCAGTCCCAAGAACCGTGAAGGTGCTTAGATCTATTTTATAGACCTTGCCAACTACCCGATTACTGACATACGTATATTCCCCACTTGGGGTAATGGCAAGATCAAATGGCTCAGCAAAGATTGCGCCGGCAACAGAGTCTAATACCGTATTTGTATCGCCATCGATTCGATAGACAGTTTGCCCATTTTTATCGGTAACATACGCCCAATAAACAAAAGCAGCAAGAAGATGAGCCAAGAACCGGCGACTTTTTCTATCAAACTATTATCGTGCTTCATACCCATCCCTTCTTTATCTTGTGCCAAAGAGTAGCTTTACCGACTATCTTGTCAAAAAAATAACTGATAAAGGAAGGACAAACATCCACAGAACAAGAGCTAGAGATCACTCTTCAGGCATAAGAAACAACCTAACCTATTTCTACTGAGAATAATGGGAGGAGGCCCATGGCTTCATGATCATTTTAGCTTCTTGCTGCATCTCTTGAGCGGGAAGGCTTCTTGCAATGGCCTTAAATTCTTCTTGCAGCTCTGTTTTTTTTAGCCCTTCACAACCTAGAATAAGATAGGACACCAGCTGATTCTGCTGCGTGCCATGAGCCATAGAAAGAGCTTGTAAGAAGACCTCTGATATCCTTTCATCGAGAGGAAACGTTAACAGGGCGATTGCCGCGTTTTCATTTTCTTTAGTAAATGGCTGCTGTAATAAAGACTTCATTAGAAATACCTGAGCCTCGATTCCAATTTCCCTGAGAGCATCAAATACAGCCTCTTCTGTCAAAAAGTCCGCATGACCAAGAACCGAAAATAATGCAGGTATGGCCCTGGGGTCTTTGAGGATGCCGAGACATTTAGCCGCATACGCTGGGGCCATGCCATAGCCCGGAAAAAGGGGATTATAAAAATCATCCTGCGAAACCAGGCTGATCAGAGGGGCAACAGCCTGCTGTCCATACCTGACAATCTGCGTAAGTTCCTCTTCTGCTTCCAAGTCTTCTGTGAGAATAAGATCGGCTATGCGATGGCTTAACGACTCATTTTTATTATTGTATATATCCCTCAGAAGAAAATATTTTTCTTTAGCTCTTGAGACCTGCCCTTTTTCTTCTTCATTAAGCAGCTCATCGGCCAGATTGATCTGCTTAGCCTCTTCCATCTCTTGCAATGCTTTAATCCTTTTCGGCTCAAATTCTGTATAAGAGCCTTTACCTTCCTCTGCATAATAGCTCAGCATAATCAAAAAATTACCACTAAAATGGGCGTCTCTGTGCATAAGGATGTCATGATCCTGACTGTCAATTAAAGGAAAAGAATCTTCTCTATTCATATATGTGGCTGTGTGATCATTTGTTGAATTTCTTGGGCATTATAACTGGAACGGACAAAAGGGCCTGCGTACATGTGTTTAACTCCGAGGGAGTAGCCAAAGGTCTCATAGGCTTTGAACTGCTCGGGAGTAATAAATGCTTTCACAAGCAGCTTTCTTGTATCTGCCTGGAGGTAATGACCGATGGTAATAATATCACAGCCCACCTGGTGCAAGTCTGTAATCGTCTCTTCCACCTGCTCTGATGTTTCACCAAGTCCTACCATAATACCCGACTTAACAAAGGAGCATTTCTTCGTGGCTTTTACATGCTTTAACACACTTAACGTTCTTTCATAGGTGGCTTTATGCCGGACTCTTGGGGTAAGTTCTCTGGTTGTTTCGATATTATGGTTAAAGATCTCTGGTCGCTCATGAAGAACTATATCTAAAGAATCGAAGTTACCTGAAAAGTCAGAGGTGAGCACCTCAATCGTTGTTCCCGGCGACTTTTCTCGTATGGCGCGAATAATGGCTGCTATATGAGCGGCGCCCCCGTCAATGAGATCATCGCGGGCTACCATCGTAATCACTACATGCTTGAGACCCAGCTCTAATGCGGATAAAGCAATTCTTTCCGGCTCATCTGCCTCGGGAGGTTTAGGCGCCTTCGAGAAGTCAATATCACAAAAACCACAGTTACGCGTACATTCTTTACCAAGAGCGAGAAAGGTCGCTGTTTTTTTTGCATAACATTCCAGTCGATTGGGACATTTAGCTTCTTCACAGACTGTGTTGAGCTTAAATTTCTCTAGTAAAGCTCCTGTCTTAGATAAACTTCCTCCCGCAGGCAGTTTTCTATGAAGCCACGAGGGGAACCTCCCCTTACCTACAGCACTAGATTCACAGCTGCCTTCAGGATTACTAGGTAGCTTATTGGCACTTGTTTTTTTGCCTGCTGCAAAAGGATTAAAAAGATCTGTTTCCCATGACATGAAGAAGGTCTCTTTCGTTATACTTTTTTTATTTTTGGTGGTAGATGGATCGCTGCATCTGTCGTCAGCAAAGCAGCCTCAAGCCATGCCTCTGGAAGAGTCGGGTGGGCATGGATCGTTTCTGTAATACAGTCAACTGTTAGCTCATTGCTCATCGCAAGCGCAATCTCTGCAATTAAGGAAGCGGCGTCATGACCTATCACTTGCGCTCCGAGAATTTGCCCTGTATTCTTATTGGTAAGAATTTGAGCAAAACCTTCTGTCTCCATGGTAGCCACGGATTTGCCAAGGGCTTGGAAAGGGAATTTACCTACTACATAGGGAAAGCCTGCCTCTTGAGCCTGTTCGACAGTCATCCCGACCATCGCAATTTCAGGAGAGGTAAAAATGACTGCTGGAACGGCTTCATAATGCATCTGCGCTTTTTGACCGCATGCATTGCTTGCGGCAACAATACCCTGGTGGGAGGCTACGTGAGCCAGCATATATTTACCCGTGACATCCCCGATGGCATAAATGCCAGGCACACTTGTTTCCATTCTATCATTGACCGCAATCGCCCCTCTGTCACCGATCTTCAGTCCTGTCTTTTCAATAGCCATCCCTTCAGAGATGATTTTTCGCCCAACGGCCACAAGAGCTGCCTCACATACAATCGAATCCTTACCTTTAAGCTTGATCTGCACTCCATTTTCCATAGAATCAATCCCTTCCACCATGACTCCCGTTTGTATGTCTACCCCTTTTTTCATAAAGGCGCGTGTCATCACATCAGAAATTGTTTTGCCTTGAGGGACAAGGATCATCGGAAGAGCTTCTAGGATCGTTACTTTGACGCCAAGTGTTGCATAAAGACTTGCAAACTCACATCCGATATACCCACCTCCAATAATGGCAAGGGTTTTAGGAAGAGTAGTTAGCTCTAGAATGGATGTCGAATTGAAGATCTTCTTGTGATCGCAAGGGAAGGCGGGGATATCGAGGGGCTCCGAGCCAGAGGCGATGATGACACTATCAAATTGGATCATCTGACTGGCCTGGCCCCGCACCTTAAGAGAATTAGGCGATGTAAACTCTGCATGACCCTGTAAAATCGTGATCCCGTTAGACTTAACAAGCCCTTCAAGACCCTTTCTCATTTTTTCGACTACAGAATCTTTTCTCTGTTTCATTTTGGAATAGTCGAAAGAAATAGGACCTGTTGTAATCCCGAAATCCGCAGCATGCTGTACTGTATGCATCACATGGGCATTAGAGATGAGTGTTTTTGTAGGAATGCATCCCGTATTTAAGCAGGTGCCACCCATGTATTGCTTTTCAATCAATACGATTTTTTTGCCGTATTGAGATGCTTTAATGGCAGCTACATAGCCCCCAGGACCCGCTCCGATGACTGCAATATCAAACTTTTGTGTTTCCATAGTTTAAAATCCTCAATACTTATTTTTAGGTAGATTGTACTAAAAGTATGGAAAAGTTGCTATTTTTTATATCGAAAAAGGACTAGCCTCAAAATAAAATGTAAAGTTAACGGGGTGCTATGAAGCAAATCCATCTAGAATACCAAGATCAATCTACTACTTTTGAAGCGACAGTCGTGCATGATGAAAGCAAAGGAGGGGCTAAACCGGCGATTTGTATTTTTCATGCATGGAACGGCAAAGACGGGTTTGCTCAAGAAAAGGCTTTGCAGATCGCAGAGATGGGCTATGTTGGATGCGCCCTAGATATGTATGGCAAAGGACGTTATGGCACAACCACCGAAGAATGCAGCTCTCTCATGAGCCCTCTCATAGCCAACCGGCATCTGTTACAAAAACGCGCCCTGGCTGGATATCACAAAGTCAGCTCCTTGCCTTTTGTAGATCCAAGTCAAATAGGTGCTATCGGTTTTTGTTTCGGTGGGCTTTGCGCGCTCGATCTGGCAAGAACAGGAATAGATCTCAAAGGGACAGTGAGTTTTCACGGCCTGTTAAGCGCTCCTGCACAAGGACTTTCCTCCGTAAAATCCAAAATTTTAGCCCTGCATGGCCATGATGACCCTATGGTTTCTCCCGCAGACGTGCTTCTGTTCCAAGAAGAAATGACAAAAGCTAAAGCAGACTGGCAGATGCATGTCTATGGGGGAACGATGCATGGATTTACCAATCCTCAAGCCAATGACCCTGGATTAGGTACGCTATATAGTCAGAGGGCTGATCATCGCGCCTGGATGGCCATGCAAACATTTTTCTCTGATATTTTTTCCCTATAGAAGATAGAGATGAAAAAATGATAGAAAGTTTTGCGCTTCTTATGACACACTGACTTTCTAGATAGACCTATAAACAAGATCACGGTGTTGTCAAGGAATTGAGGTGTATATGAAGCTTGTAGATCGTCAAAAAATCTGTTCCAATTGTGATGGAAGAGTTCCTGTGGACTCTGCACCATGTCTTTATTGCGGAGCCAAGTGTTCGACCCCAGAACAAGAGGATCATCACAATCCAGAACCTGATCATCGTTCTATACAAGATAGTCTCACTTCCCCTTACTCCCCCCCCTATTCTACAGAGAGCTCTCAACCTATGAAAAACGACAAAGAAAAAAATAAGCCGAGGCCCATGACAAGAGAATCTCACGATAACCAGCTTCACGCTTCACTTGGAAAATACCATTTATCTCAAGGCACACCCAATATAGAGATCGATGAAAAACAAATCGAGAAAAGCAGCTTCACCCCCCTTCTCTTACTTCTTCTTGGAGGCAACCTATTAATTATAGGATTACTACAGTTCTTTTTTTCAGAAAAAGGAATACTTCGGTTGGAATGGGATAGCACGTACTGGTTTATCTACTGCTTGATCGCCTTTCCTATCATTTATATCGGCTTAAAAAAAGCCAGTCAGCCTAACGAAGAGTCTTAACAAGGACTTACGGGCTCTGTACTGAAAAAAAAAGACCCCGGGAAGCGGATCCGCTCCCCGGGGTCTTTTACAGGCTAGATCATATCAATTGTGACAGGCTCTTCTAACTCCATATTATCCAAGCTAAAAGACCTTCTAAATGGCCTTAAAAATTGAGGTGGGAGCTCTCTATTAGGAGAGGGAGTCTCGGGAGCTACCATTTCAAATTTAAAGAGTGCATGGGCAATCTCGATTTTTATTTTTAGACTAAAAGAGTCAAATAAAGAAAAGGCTTCATGCTTAAACTCCATTAAAGGATCTTTTTGCCCGATCACACGCAAGTGGACTTCAGTACGCAGGTGATCGATATTAAGCAAATGTTCTTGCCAGTGCTTGTCTATGTTACGAATTAACAGACTGCGAATGACTTCTTGCACTATAGAAAGAGCTGGAGGCTTGACAGCACCGGTAGGAAGTGTTTGTTGGATCTTTTTAATAGTCTCCGTCTCACGATGGATTTTCATTTCAAAAGCGTGCAACACTTTTTCGATCGCGATATTTTCGAGATCTTCCATTTTTTGATGATGCCCTTCGAAAGCGCCCTTATCAAAAGTCACTGGGAAGTTATTCATCAGCCACTGCCTATATCGATCTGTATTACCAGATAAAGCGGATTGATCAAGCAACTTATCACTCATCTGGATGCATATACTCTCTAAAATCTCTTTTACAAGATTTAAGCTATCGAGCGTCGAAAGCGCTTCATTACGAAAAGAGTAGATCTCCGTTCTCTGCCTGTTCATTACGTCATCATACTCAAGGGTATGCTTACGCATAGTGTAGTTTCTCTGCTCGACTCGTTTCTGCGCTGTTTCTATCGATTTATTCAGGACTTTTGCGCTAATAGCTTCTCCTTCTGGAGGTCTAAAGCGCTGAAGAAAGGCTGTTACCTTAGGAGAGGTAAATAATCTCATCAACGAATCTTCAAATGCCACATAAAACTTAGAGGACCCTGGGTCTCCTAAGCGGGCACATCTCCCTCTAAGCTGCCTATCTATCCGTCGAGACTGATGCCTTGTCGTGCCAATCACATGAAGGCCTCCAAGCTTGGCAACACCCGGCTGGAGCTTAATATCGGTTCCTCTACCTGCCATATTAGTCGCAACAGTAATCGCACCTACCTTGCCTGCATCTGCGATAATTTCTGCTTCTCTTTCATGATTTTTGGCGTTTAGTACAGTGTGCTCTAACTTATTTTGCTTTAAAATACGAGATAGCTTCTCTGAAACCTCAACAGACTCGGTGCCAATAAGGATCGGACGCCCCGTTTTATGGATGTGTTCTATATCTTTAATGAGCGCGTTATACTTTTCTCTTTCTGTCATATAAATTTCATCATCCGCATCGATCCTTCGACAGGATCTATGCGTTGGGATCGCTACGACCTCGAGCTTATAGATTTCTTTAAACTCATTTGCTTCGGTCATGGCAGTGCCAGTCATCCCTGCAAGTTTACTGTAGAGCCTGAAATAGTTCTGTAGCGTAATCGTGGCGTAGGTTTGTGTTTCCCCTTGAATAGACACCCCTTCTTTCGCTTCGATAGCCTGATGAAGGCCATCAGCAAAACGTCTGCCTGGCTGCGGCCTTCCTGTGTTTTCATCGATAATGACAATCTTGTCTTCTTCAATGATATAGTCTATATCTTTTTCCATGAGAAGGTGAGCCCTTAGCATTTGACGCAGGTTATGAGCCCTTTCTTTCCTCTGGTTATCAGCTTCACGAAGAAGGACTTTTTGCCGAATCCTTTCTTGCTCATCAAATTCTGGATGGGCATCGATAAGGGCATATTCATACCCCAGATCCATCATAATAAAGTCGTTACCAGTGGTTTTACCAGCCGACGACTCGACCCAGGCTTGAATACCCTTATCGGTAATTTCATACTCACTGGCTTTTTCATCTACGATGATATACAGCTGGGACAAAAATGCATGCCGCTCTTCTTTATTCGGTTCTGCGTAAAAGTACGTTTCCCATTTCTCAAGCTCTGCTCGGAGATCGGGATCTTCTTTGATCCTCTTTAAAATCTTATGTTGTGGCATCCCCTTACCTACAAGACACAGATTTTTAAGAGCGAGAGAATGTTCTTCCTCTTGTTTTTTATCCCCTTTGGATGTGGCATCATGTCCAAAAAAGGGCTCGAGCTTATCGATCGTTTTTTTAGCCTCGAGAGCCATTTTACTACATAAGTCCCTTTGCAGCTTTACAAGAAGAGATACATCTTCTTTTAACTCATCATACATCTGTCTAGATGCGCCAGAGGGGCCCGAAATAATCAGTGGCGTCCGAGCTTCATCAATCAGGATCGAGTCGACCTCATCGACGATGGCAAAGTAATGACCTCTCTGGGATTGATCTTGCAGCGTTTGTGCCATCGAGTTATCTCGGAGATAATCGAAGCCAAACTCAGAGGCTGTCCCATAAACCACATCCGATGCATAAACCTGCTTCCTCATATGGTGGGGGGTGCTGTTAGTCAGCGGCTGGGCAACAAGCCCCAGCCAACTAAAAATCGATCCTATCCAAGCGCAATCGCGCTGAGCGAGGTAATCATTTACAGTAATCAAGTGTGTAGGCTTGCCTGTTAGCGCATTTAAGTACAAAGGCATAGACGCCGTCAGTGTTTTACCTTCTCCCGTCTGCATTTCAGAAATGGCCCCGTAATGCATGGCAATAGCCCCTATCATCTGCACATCATAGGGAACCATATCCCATTTTTGAGAGTAGCCAGAAACATCAGCTTCTGTGCCACAAAGTCTTCGACAAGCGTTTTTGACTGCGGCATAGGCCTCCGGCAGCAAAAGATCCAAGGACTCTCCGCCTGCAATTCTTTGTTTGAACTCTTCCGTTTTATTTTTTAGCTCTTGATCGCTTAATGCGTTGTACTCTTCATCGATCTTATTAATATGCTTTACAATTTTTGCATATTTGCCAAGAAGACGAGTTTGCGCTGTGCCAAAGATTTTTTTGATAAAACCGACCATATCTAGGTTCCTTTAAGGGTAAATAAAGAATTTACAGTGGTTTAGGAGAAAATAACATTAATTTCCAGAAAAATAACAGGTTCCTATTCCACCACACACCCCTATGATACCAAAAATTCTCCAATAAATCAAAATAAACCCAGGGTCTCATCACTTTCATACAACATCCTACAAGCTTTACGGTAAAGTCATAAGACCGCCTAGCTAATGGCTTGATACGCCCATAGATATCACTCCAACAGTCAACAGGAAAATCAACCCCTTCAACAAAGCTTAAAAAAAATTTACTATTATAAAAATAAAGCTCATATTCAGGCTCAAAACCTAAACCAAAAGGAGCTCCCCCTTATGAATCTTGGCTTTATTAACAAACATATCCAAGTATTTACCTGCGCGTCTATCCTCTTTACCATCGGAGATCTATACCTCGAAGGAGGAGAGCAAACTTCCTGGACTGGACAGGCGGATGGCGACGACAACTCCTGGGAGAACCCAGGCAACTGGAGTAACGGCGTTCCCACAGACGAAGATAATGCCTTCTTAGAGGATGGATACAACATTACCAAAATCCAAATTAACGAAGCCGCATCTGTTTACCAACTAACCATGAACACTAAGGATTATGGTGCCCCGGCAACTATTACCATAATTGAGAGCCTTAGGTTAACCTTTCAGGCTATGGGTCTCGTTGATGATCTCTTTTCTGATGGGATAATACAACTAAAAGATGGAGCCACATTACAAGCGAATCTAACAGGCGGCAGCGCTGAAGACACCCTAAATGCAAATACCTTCGCCGGAAATATTACAAGCCTTGCCACTATTCAGCCTACTTCATAACACTATCGCCCTGTTAACTCCCGCAGAGCGGTCCATAACAGTGAATCCTATCAGCTATCAACAATTCCAAAAAACCTTCAAATCCGCCTTTAACAATACCAACGCACTGCAATCGGGTTCGAGCCTAATCAGCTACATCCGGTCATCTTCATCGAATCAGCTGCAAGCTCTAGGGGCAGGTTTCGCTGCAAACCAGAGTACTGCATCAACAGAGGTAGGGGATTCGATCCAATACATCCCGCAAAACTCTATCGAGCCTGAAGGTCAAGCAATCAGTTTCTCTGCCAACCAAAGTAATACATTTCTTAGTAATCCAACCTACGAGATTTTTTCAGACCTACTATACCTTCCTGACATCAATGCTCTCAACGACGCATTGAATCAAATGCAACCTGCCCTCTACAAGGGAATGGTTGTCGTACAGGAAAATAACGCAGTAAAAATACAAAACACCCTCTTTTACCGCTTTGAGCAAGAACTCAATGAGGTCTTCTGTCATAGATTCAAGAAAGTGGCGGAAGAACAGCCTGCAGACACCTGTGAAAAAGACACAAAGAACTTCCATGTATGGGCAGCAGGTTTTGGTGATTCTTTACACCAAAAATCCACGCATTTTGCAGGATCATCCCAAGTAGGGTATAATAGCAATACTGGTGGCATCACTATCGGTGTTGATCAACGCTTTGCTCAGCACTTCTACGTAGGCGCTCTTGGCGGGTATACAGATTCTAGTATCGAGTGGACAAGCGATCAAGGGCATGGTGATCTTGAAACAGGCTACGCAGGACTCTACCTATCAGGGATCAGCGATATGTTTTACGGCAATGTATCGGTCATCGGAGGATGGAGCTCCTATGATGCCCACCGCAATATAGAATATGGAACAGTTGATGAAACTGCCAAAACTAATCACGGTGGCAGCCAGATTCTAACACATGCCGATACAGGGATCAACCTCGGATGGAAAGGCTTTACCATCCGTCCATTTGATGCTTTTGATTATATAGCACAAACAGAAAACGGCTTTACCGAACATGGCGCCGGGGTCTATAACCTGAAAGTCAAAAAATCCAATGCGATCATGGTCCGCAATGAGCTCGGCCTAGAGTTTGCTGGCTGTATGTGTGTTGGCAATTCTCGTTGGACAGTAAGCCCGAAGATCTCTTGGGTACGGGAAGTAAGAACCAAAGGAAAAAGCTATAAAGCAAAACTCGTTGATACCGATACGTATGCGAGCTATACAGGGTACTTTCCTGATAGAAGCCTGGCCTCTCCTGGGGTTCTTATCTCCGGCTTAATGTGGAAAGACCGCCTAGCCTTAGATTTGTATTATAATGGGGAATTTGCTCATAAATATGCAGACCATAACTACGGTGGAGAAATCCGCTTCGGGTTTTAATCCCCTTCCCACATAACCCCTCTTGCTGAGGGCTTACATCGATTGCTTCGTGAAGACTCATGGGGTAATCGATGTTTTGCTTTATATCAAACCTTATCTCCCTGTTCTTTTACAAAAAAAATTCACATCAGCTGCATTTTTTTAACTATTAAAAAATAAAAACAAAACCTAAGTATTAAGAAACACATACACTTAAACAAGCATACAGATAAATGCACAAACAACATAGTTTGATATTTAATTAATAAAAATGTTAATTATATTATTACAACAACACACTTTTATGCATAAAAAAAATACACCACTTCCATATCAAACACATTCTGTTGCAAGTATTGTTTTAGCCGGAGGGCAGGGCACACGCCTGCAACCTCTAACCTCTATGCGGTGTAAGCCAGCCGTATCTTTTGGCGGCCGGTTCCGACTGATCGATATCCCTATATCTAATTCATTGAATGCTAAAATCGATAAAATCTTTGTGATTGCGCAGTATCTATCGGGATCATTAAAAGATCATATCGATGAAACATATACAGAAGAGAAGCTTAAAAAAGGGAGCTTAGAAATCCTCTCCCCCAAACAGTCCAGTCAGGCCTGTGACTTATTTCAAGGGACCGCTGATGCTGTACGAAAAAACTGGCCTCACCTGGCTCAAACAGCTGTCGAATACTTTCTGATTTTATCTGGTGACCAGCTGTACAATATTGATTTCTTAAAAATGCTAGAGTTTGCCAAAAAAACGGGTGCTGATTTAGTCATTGCAAGCCTGCCTGTTCCAGAAACAGAAGCGCGAAGAATGGGGCTGCTCAAAATTGAAGAGGATGGACGGATTACTGATTTTGCAGAAAAACCCAGCGACCCGACGATATTAGAAAAATTTGCCCTTCCCAGCCAAACGCATTCGACCCATAGGATAGAGCCTACATACCTTGGATCTATGGGGATTTATATCTTTAAAAAAGAAGCTCTTGGAAAGCTTCTGAGCGAGTTAGGGGATGACTTTGGTCATGACTTAATTCCGTTAGAAGTAAAAACGGGACGTTCTTTTGCCTATATATATGATGGGTACTGGGAAGATATCGGCACAATCGGGGCTTTTTATTATGCTAACCTCGCCCTGACAGAACAGAGCAAAGCACACCTAGATATCAGCAATATCAACCACCCGATCTATACGCATGCAAAGAACCTTTCAGACCCACTCCTGCACGGCACACAGGTCCATGATTCTCTCATAGGCCAGGGCTCGATCATCGACGCTCAAGCCATCACCCATAGTGTTGTAGGAGTCAGCACCTGCATCCACAAAGGAACTGTTATTGAAGATTCTGTCATCTTAGGCAACCATTTTTATCCGACCTCTTTTTCAAAAGAAACGCCTCTTACGACACACTTCAGTATTGGAGAAAATTGCGTCATAAAAAAAGCCATTATTGATGAGCACACATACATTGGAAATAATGTACGGTTGATCAACCAAAACAATCTGATGAAATATGATGGCGATGGTATTTATATCAGAGATGGAATTATAGTCGTACCATCCGGGGCTATCATCCCCGATAATTTTACACTATAATCCTATGAACATTTGGGCCTTTTCCGATTTGCACCTAAGCTTTGGCAATCCTGAAAAAAGCATGGAGGTTTTTGGACCTGCATGGCACAACTATGGAGAGCGAATCAAACAAGGATGGCTCCGTCATATTCACGATGAGGACCTCGTTCTGATCCCTGGAGATCTCTCTTGGGGGAAAAGCCTGGACCAGGCGCTCATTGATCTCGAGTGGATTCATGCACTGCCAGGAACCAAAGTGATCATTAAAGGCAACCATGATCATTGGTGGGATTCTCCTGCAAAAATGACCAAAGCGCTACCCTCTTCCATCCATTTCATTCAAAATAACACCTTTGAATGGAAAGACGTTACGATCGGAGGAGCCAGACTCTGGGATACCACTGAGTATAACTTTAAAGACTATATTGAGTTCGTAGAAAATCCGAGAGAAAACAAACAAGCCCCGGCCTCTCTTCCCGCGGATCAGGAGAAAATCTTTGTCCGAGAGCTACAGAGATTAAGACTTAGCCTATCGGCGATGGATCCGAATAAAAAGATCAGGATTGCACTCACCCACTACCCCCCAATCGGCGCTGATTTAGAGACCTCTCGGACCTCGCAGATTCTGGAAGAATTCCATATCGATCTATGCGTATTCGGTCATCTACATAGCGTAAAAAAGAGAACACCCTTTTTCGGTAAAAAAAATGGTGTTCAATACGTGTTTGCCTGCTGTGATTTTTTAGAGTTTACCCCTCTTAAACTCCTCTAAAAAATCATATACCCATTTTTTATCCGGGGCCGAAACCGCAGAGTCCTGCTGTTTTACAGATCTTTTGCTGATCGCATCAAGCAGCACTTTTTCCTGACTCTCTTGATCCAGACATCTATAGAATTCTGCAAGTATTTCTAAAAGGCCTTGATAGTCTTCTTCCAGCTCGAGCTGAACGAGGACCATCTCACTAGCTTTAATAAATAAAGCGGTATCTCCACGATTGACGATAAAGCGGCATATCTCAAAACAGAGTTCAAGATCGGGGCTCTCTTCTTGCTGCTCAAGCAGCCTAAGGAACAAGGTATCACTCTCTTGAGATTCTCGGATGGCAAATAACCGGGCTCTTAAAAAATCAAACCATTTCTTTTCAAGAACATAATCATAAAAGCCGTCTAACAGCTCGGAGGCATACGTTTCACTTCCTTCATCCATCTGCTCGATGATGTAGTCATACAAAAAGGTCTCGATCTCATGCGCGCAATATTGGCTGACGGTTTGGAATACCTCTTCTGGCTCAGTGCCCGCATCCGCACTTTGATCCAAGATGTCTTCTAAATCAGCAATCGACTTCTGTAGTAGCTCTTCATCAAGAAGCTCTCCCCTATCATAGGCATAAATCATATGATCGAACTCATCACCAAAAATAGAAAGGGTTTGTTTCTGAGGCAGAAGGCGTCTCCACAGCTCAAAGAGGATCAAGTATGCCTCTTCATATTTATCATCTGGCTCTTCTTCTAGCCATAGACAATCAATGAGTTCTTCTGGGCAGTCGCAAGATTCTGCATAGGGGAGCAGGCCTGCCGCTGTAAGAGTCACACCTATCTTTGACAAACGAGCCCAGAGCTCTTCTTGGGTCATCTGTCGATATCCAGCTACTTGCCAGGGCTTTACCTCTGAAGTGGGCTTTTCCATATAAGAAAATCTTATGAGATTATATAAAGCTTTTCCTCGAAAACGCATACTCCTCCTATAATTATAGGAATAAGAGGATACCTGTTTCTGGAATATATCGTCAAACTCTTGCAAGGAAAAGGCAAACCTCTTCATACTTCTTAGAAATTGCTATACTATGTATATAAAAACAAAAAAAAATTCCTACCTACTTCTTGAGCTCATGATCGGGTTAACTCTGCTGGCTCTATGTGCCTTACCCCTCATTAGAGCTCCTATATGGCATATCCAAAAACAAATCGGCTCGCTCGAGGATATCCACTTACATCTCGAATCAGAAAGAACGCTGGCACGGTTTAAAGAATCTCTTTACACAAGCGAGATCTCTTGGGGTGATCTCGAAATGTGGGCTAAGCAGCCAGCCGTTATTATAAAGGAGTCTTTTCACATCCCTTTACTTGGCTCCCACCTTTTAAAAACATGCAGAATCAAATCAGTTCAAATAAAAAGTACTGAAAAGCAGGAGGCTTGGGCAAAGGTCATTCTTGAAATCTCGTTTACACGCCCTATAAAACCCAATAAAAAGGTGTGCTTTCTCCATTATCTCACGGCCTACCGTCCCTCTGAGCCCGGTAGTACAATATGAAAAAGCGCAAGCACTCTTTAACACTTATCGAAGTTGTCATCGCTCTGGCTCTGACAGGGCTCATCGTATCCTACCTCTGGCAATCTTTTTTTAACGCGCAAAAACAACAAAGTCTCGTAGGCTACTGGAAAGAAGAAACCCTTAAGAAGCTTTATTTCCAAGAAAAAATGTCGAGCTACTTCACGTCCTTAGAAAACAAGGGTCCTATATTTACTGTAGATGACAAGGAGGCGCCCGAAATCTTACTAGGCCTGCATACCTTCCACCCCATAGATCCTGATCCGGATTTTTCAGGATCTTATCCTTGCCTACTGCACCTATCGGAAGACAAGAAACTGCGTCTTATGCACCTAGGGAAAAATAGAAAAACCAGAGAGGAACTTCTTCTCAGTGACGTACACCACCTAGAAATTCTATTTTTTGACCCAGATGCCAGAATATGGAAAAGGACTTGGGATCAAAAAGAAGGCACAATCCCCTGTATGATTAAATTCATCGTTGAGACGACCATAAAAGAGGAGTACGTCTTCTTTCCCTCTCAATACATTCAGCCCATATCATACCCTACCAAGACCGCTTTATGAATATCCTTCTGTTAATCTCCTCGATGCTCATTATCTTGTCCTTTATATCTGCTACAACATCCCACACTTCCCCTATATTAGAAGCTGAAAAAACCAGTTTTACTGGCTATATGCAAGGGGTTGCCCGCACAAGGAATATGTGGCAACATAAACTGTTTATAGATGCTACAAGATCCACACAGACGAGCCGTAAGGCCGGCACCATTAAACGACAGAGCCGCAAACAATTTTCTTCCCATAGAACAGCACAAAACCTGAGTCTGCACAGCAAGTTCAACATAGCCCCCTTTTTATCTGCAGGAGCAGAGAGCCCGCAAATAGCCTTTATGCTGCAATCTCTTTTAGAGCAGCTATACGGTCATACAGCTTTTATCAAGGAAGCAGGAATAGATAATGTCTTCTACGAAATTGTGAATCTGATGCAAATAAACGGAAAAAAACAGAGCTCTGTCTCTGAACTACAAGATCTTTCTTTTGAACAGGAGCCTTTAAAGACTCTCTTTTATAAAATGCTGAAAGGATCCGGTTACTATGATCTAGCAACACAACAGGGGCACCCCCCTCTTTCTGATTTCTTATCTATAGAAAAAGAGGAAAACCACTCTATTTGCTTTTATTTTGCCAGCTACCCCGTGCTTAAAGCCGTCTTTGGACAATCTCTTGCCGATGAAATCATCGACAAAGAAAATAGAAAATCGCAAATAGATGGAGCAAGAAGAGTCCTTAGCAAAGAGGAACTCTCTGAGCTGCTATTAGCATCAAACAATAATAAGCTGCAACAAATTCAAGAGCTTCTAAGTTTTTCTAAGAGCCGAGGCTCTTTACAGGCTGTATCTTATAAAGATCGACAGTCGAAAGTCTATACCAAGCTCAAGGTGTTTGAATGAAATAAAAAACCAAATTTGCTTTTCTTCTCTACCATGAGCACCAGATGGCAAGATCCGGGGAGTGGCTGACCCGCTCGCAAGAAAGAATTTATGGCTGAGTCGAGACGGGCAAAAAAATAGTAAATTTACTGCCGATTCCTAAAGTCGATTCCACAGAAATTTTGCCATGATGCTTATCGATAATAGTCTTTACAAGAGACAGCCCAAGGCCCGCGCCACCGAGCTTTCTAGAGTGCGTTTTATCGACAGTATAAAACCTGTCAAAAATACGATCTACATCTGCCGGCGGGATGCCGATGCCTTGATCTTGAATTACAATACAGGCTTGATCCGCTTCCTGGAATAAGAGGATGTGGATCTTAGCCGGCCGCTTAGAATATTTGGCTGCATTCGTCAATAAGTTCATCACCGCAAGCTCAAGAATATTCACATCAGCGGTAGCAATAAGATCTGATAACTCGGTGGTAAAACTAATTTCGGCATCCACATATACAGCATTAAGCATCTCTATACAGTTATGGATTAAAGTAACCAGATCACAATTTTGATAAGGGGAAATCGAGAGGTTTTCCATATCTGCAAGAGTGAGTAGATTTTTGATAAGAGTCTCCATTCTTGCACAGTTCCTTACAATCTTTTCCACAATGCTCGTGAGCATTTCATAAGGGATATCCTTCATATCCTGTAGAGTTTCTGCAAACCCTTTTATGATGGTAATCGGCGTTCTTAACTCATGGGAGGCATTACTCACAAAATCTTTTCCCATCTCATAGACTTTATGTTGACTTGAGTTATCTTGCATCACAATGATGGCCCCTCGAGCATTCGATTTTGGTGCTGCAACCAGATCTAAATGGACCCTCTTACCTTCACCTAACTCAACAGACCCGGTGACAACCCCCTTATGCTTTTGACAGGCAAGCAGCAGACTTTTACATGTGGACAGCAGCTCTGTATTTTTTCCTTGGATAGAATCGGGAAAATACAGATCAAGCAAATCTCTTTTCGATAAATTCAACATCTTAGCAGCGATAAAGTTGACATAGGAGACTTTTAGATTAGAATCTACGGCAATTACTCCTTCAATGAGAGTCTCTAAAATCGATTCTTTCTCATTCCTAGCTTCTGTAAGAGCTAAAAGCTGCAGCTGCACCTGATTATGCAAGGCTAATACCGTATCGGCAAGACGACCAAAGTCTTGATCATTCGAAAAATCTGCGTTTTTCAAGATATCGATCATCAAATCTTTCCTCCCACCTTGATATGCACGGATAGCGGAGATAATTTGATGAATGGGTCTATGTAACATAGTGAAAATAACCCATGTAAATAGTCCAAATATCAATAAAGCAAAAAATAAAAGACCAATAAGCCAGATATTAAAAGCATGAGTAAAGTTTTGCAGAGGATGATACGGAAAGATCCCTTGTAGCAAGTAGTCTTTTTTATTAAAGGAAAACACAGCTGATGTAACAACCCAACTACCCTCTAAAATAAAAGTATCCGTAATAGACCCTGGCTTCTCAGAAGGGATCATATCCTTAGCAACTTGATGAGAGGCCTGTAACAGATTGGTATTGTGGTCTGTTGCGCCGATAGTAAATTCCGCTAATATAGTTGCCTTACTATCTAAAAGAATCACATGATAAAATACATCTGCTGCCATAGAACGGACTTTTTCGATCATCTGCGCTTCTGATGAGGAGTCCTTCAGTTCTTCTGTAATTTCTAAGGCGCTGGCATTAAATGCCTCTAACTGCACTTTAACAATGGCTTTTTCAATAAATGGCATCGAAAGCAAAATAAACACTAAAAAAAGACAGACCTGGCTCAAAAGCATCTTCTGACGGAACTTCATTTTTCTTATAATCACTTTAAGCCTATTACCCTGTAGAGGGGGATATCTTTATCGAACCCTTTTAAATGTTGTTCCCCTAGAGCTTCAACCGTTACTTTTCCTGTAACATGAGGATCTAAGAGGGTATCGTGAGAAATATAAATTTCATCACCGGCAGCAGCAGCACAAATACGAGAGGCAAGATTCACATTTTTTCCAATAACGGTATAATTAAGCCGATTTTCAGCACCCATATTTCCTGCAAGAACCTTACCAGTATGAATGCCTATACCCATACGCACAGAGGGTAAATTAGTAAGAGCACGCTCCTGATTCCATAGAGCTAACACCTGCACCATCTCTATGGCACAGGCAATGGCATCTAAGGCGCTATTGTCCCTGGGAATAGGCGCTCCGAATAAAACCATGATCTCATCACCCACATATTTATCAATGACCCCTTGATGGGCTTCTATGACGGCATCGAGCCTTGTCATACAGGTATTGAGTAATTTAATTACCTGTTGAGGTTCCATATTCTGGGTCTGACTGGTAAAGTGTCTAATATCTGCGAATAAAATGGTGACGACTCTTTCTTCCCCTCCGAGATGGATATCGCCCTTTAAAATTTCTTTAGCAATATCTGGAGAGACCACTTTATTTAAGATGCCTTTTACCTTTTCTTTTTCTTTTAAGCCCTCGATCATTTCCGCAAAAGAATCACGCAGTAT
>CAMDPQ010000007.1 GCA_945905275.1 Chlamydia trachomatis | reverse complement strand
GTCCCCCTTTAATGGCACGATTTTTTACAGATCAAATTAAAATGCTTGTGTTTGTAAGCTTTATTCTTCCATCGGCCGCATCGATCGTAGCCGTTGCGTTATCTCGTCATATTCTATTTGTCTATCATACTCCCGTATCAACAGCCGGTCTTGTAGTGAGTGTCTTTACTCTGATTTATGTTTTGCTTCTTGTTTTTTCTCCAAAAAAGGGTCTTATCTCTTCATTTCTTAATAAAAAAGCCTGTAAGAAGATCTAATTCAGGTTGACTTATAGATCCTTCTTGATGTAGTTTTTATTTAATTAACTATTTTTAGTTTGTATTATTTGGTTCGATGGAAAATAAAAAGCGGATTGGAATTCTTGGCAGTACGGGATCGATTGGTCGACACACACTCGAGGTCGTTGCGCATTTACCGGACCAGTTCTCTGTGAAAGTCTTAGCTGCGGGTTCGAATATTGATCTTTTAGAGCAGCAAGCAAGGCAATTTTGCCCGGAGCTTGTAGCCGTCTATGAAGAATCAAAGGTGAAGGAATTGCAGAGACGGATTCCTCATATTCCCGTTGTAGGAGGGATGGATGGTCTACTCGAGGCAGCTTCTTATTCAGGTGTTGATGTTGTGATGTCAGCTATTACAGGAGCTGTCGGTATTCGACCTACTGTCGCAGCGATAGAGGCTGGTAAAGTCATCGCTCTTGCTAATAAAGAAGTGCTTGTTGCAGCGGGGGAGTACGTTATGAACCTTGCCAAGGTGCATAACGTGCAGATTCTGCCAGTCGATAGTGAGCATAGCGCGATTTTTCAATGCCTCTCTGGTCGGAATCATACAGAGATTGCAAGATTGATATTAACCGCTTCAGGAGGGCCATTTTATCGATATTCCCAGGAAGACATGAAAGGGATTACTCTTGAAAAAGCACTAAGGCATCCTACATGGTCAATGGGTAAAAAAATCACGATAGACAGCTCCACCCTTATGAATAAGGGGCTGGAAGTGATAGAGGCTCATTATCTCTTTCAAGTGCCTCTTGAGAAAATTGAAGTGGTAATACACCCTCAAAGTGTCGTGCATAGTATGGTAGAGTTTATCGATGGGTCTATAATTGGGCAGATGTCTGAGCCTACTATGCTTATTCCTATTCAATTTGCATTGACCTTCCCCTATCGACAGAGAGGGATGATTCCTTCTTTTAACTTTACCAAACATCCATTACTTGAATTTATTGTGCCAGAAGAGGGAAAATTCCCTTGTCTGGATCTGGCTTTTGCGGCTTTGCGTCAAGGTGGTAGTATGCCTTGCTACCTCAATGCAGCCAATGAGGTGCTTGTACAGCGATTTTTACAAAGAGAAGTTAGTTGGCTTGACATTTCTCGCAAGCTTGAAAAATTGTGCCTTACCCATACAGTCGAAAAGCACATGGATCTTGATAAAGTCTTTGCTATCGATGCTCTTGCTAGAGACCAAGCTCAAACCATTTAACCTAAGGCCCCTAGATTATGATCTATAGTATTGCATATATGTTACTGGCAGCTCTTGCGCTAGGATTTCTCATTTTTATTCATGAGCTAGGCCATTATTTTATTGCCCGCAGGGAGGGGATGATTGTAGAGGTATTCGCCATAGGATTTGGCAAGCCCATTTTTTCTTGGTACATCGACGGTGTAAAATGGCAGGTTTGCTGGCTACCATTCGGTGGCTATGTGAAAATTGCCGGGATGGAAAAAAAAGGGAACTTAGAGCCTTATCAAATCCCAGGTGGTTTTTTTGCTAAGTCTCCTATCGCTCGAATTCGTGTGGCTCTTGCAGGACCTTTTGTTAATATTTGCATGGCACTTTTTTTATTTTCTATGATTTGGGTCTGTGGGGGAAGAGAGAAGTTATTTTCAGAATATACTCATTTAATAGGCTGGGTAGATAAGTCTTCGCAGATATACAATAGGGGTGTGCGTCCCGGCGATGAGATTGCCAAGATCAATCAGCGTCCTTTTACTGGGTTTAATGAACTGGTCTACGCAGCTTTTTTAGATGCCGAGGCGCCGATTCTTCAAGGCTACACGATCGACTATCAGAATCATCAAAAGCAGCCGTTTACGTTTACTTTAGATGCTGGACAGAATTTAACAGGTAGTAGTAAGGCTCGTGTAACGTTAGGGTTGATGAGCCCTGCAAGTTTTTTAATCTATCATCCTTTTGGAGGTTCTAATCCAGTAGAAGGATCGCCGATGCGCGATCTTGGCCTACAAGATAATGATAGGATTATTTGGGCAGATGGTGAGCTGATCTTTTCTCAAAAGCAACTCGTGAATGTTATCAATCAGCAGATCTCTGTTGTGACCATTCGGAGGGGACAGGACTTTTTTATTACAAAAATTCCCCGGGTAGCGGTATCCGATCTTCGTATGAATCAAATAGAGAAGTCAGAGATCCATGATTGGCTATTTGCTGCTGCCATCCCTAGCCCTCTACTAGATTCCTTTTTTATTCCTTATGATTTGACGCCAGAAGGTGTAGTTCAGTCCTCTATTAGTTACCTGGATGATAATCTAGATGAAACGACTCATCAAGTAGCTTCAAGGTCTCATTTGGATCAGGTTCTGTTGCCAGGGGATAAGATTGTAGCCGTTGATGGACAGCTAACTAGTAGTGCCATTGAGATTGTCAAAAGACTACAAACAAGACAGGTGCAGATGATTATTGAGAGAGGATCTACCTTTCCTCCATTAAATTGGCAGGTAGCAGATGCTTCTTTCTTCCATGAAATCGACTTTCAGCATATTGATGAGCTTGTAGCATCGATTGGGACGAAAAAAAGGAAAATATTGGTTGGTAACTTATGTTTACTAGCTCCTATACAACCGAAAACGATTGCAGAATACCCATTGCCTGATGCAAAAAAAGCACAGAGATCTCAAGAGGTTATTGCACAAAAAAAGCAGATCGAATCCTTAAAAGATCCTAGGCAAAAAGAAGAGGCTCTTCGTCTTTTAGAAGATAGTCAGAAAAAACTGATTCTTGGTATCCAGCTAGAGGATCGTGCTGTCATTTATAATCCGTCTCCTTTTCGACTTTTCTTCAGCGCTTTTGATGAAACATGGAGAACGATTAAGGCGTTATTTACCGGCTACCTAAGTCCTAAGTATATGTCAGGTCCAGTAGGCATTGTGCAAGCCATTCATCATGGTTGGACAACGGGAATCAACGAAGCTCTCTTTTGGATTGCTACGATCAGCTTAAATCTAGGCATACTCAATCTGCTGCCCCTTCCCGTGCTCGATGGGGGACATGTCTGCATGTCTATCTGGGAAGCTTTAACGAAAAAAAGAATTAAAGCTAAAACAATGGAGAGATTGATCATCCCCTTTATTGTTCTGATGCTTTTGTTTTTCTTATATGCGACGTATAATGATATTGTAAGATTGATTTCACAATTTTTCTAGTAACACAAAGCCTTAGGTAGGATCAACAAATTGTTCATCCTACCTAAGGCTCTTTGCTTGTTTACTTTCTAGATTTTGCGGCTAGTATGGCCAATCCAACGACTGCAGCAGCTCCTGCCCCGAGTGTAAGCCAGCTAGCTGAAATACCTGGATGATCAGCTGCCAAAGTGTTGGGTGGTAAGGCTTCAATCTCTTCGTGCTCAGAAGATGGTGTATCGATACCTTCATCCCCTTTTTTATAGTGAATAATACTTGCTACTTGCAGCTTGAGATAGACCTCTTCATCATTAAGGATCTTTACCTGCGCATCATTAAACTCTACCCATTGATTTTCGACCTTACATACACATGTCCAGTGTCCACCCTCTGCTCCGCCACCACTTTGAATCGCGAGCCAGTCAATCTGATAGCTCGATGGCTGCGGCATGAAGGCAGAAGAGAACTGTATATTAGGTGCAAGGGGTATAGGTATTTCGACAGGACAATCAAAGAAGGAGCCTTCGATTTCGATACATTTCTGTATGGTAGCCCTCTGTCCGTCATGATTTCTTGTCACAGCAAAAAATAACTCTTCAGGAACCATTGTAAATGCGAGTTGACTGGTTTCCACATATTCATGTTCGATCAATACACCCTCGGCATTAGTGCAGGATGCTGGATTGAAATAATAAGAGGGTTTTTCTTGCTTAAGTAGGGCGGTCAAAAAATTAGTTTGTTGCTCAGTAGTATAGGGAATGGCTATCTCTTCTGTAAACGCATGCTCTTCTACAGCTGTGGTAATTTCATCGATCCATCGATCTGCGAGATGGGAGGAAACATGTAAAAATACCTCATCTTGGTATGGCGTTTGTGCAGGCTTCGGTAATTCTATAGCCTCTTCTCGGTATAGGGCTGTTTTTCCTGTTGCTGTATAGGATCTTGTTTCTGTAAGAGGCAGCAGACACGCGCTGTTTTGACTTAATTCTTGATGTAATTGAAATACAGATCCAAACAACTCGATCATATCGATTTGTCCTGTAGGGTCTTTATCAACGCATCTAGGAAATAACCTGTTAAGGATAGGACGAAGCTCTGCTGAACTCACTGTTAATCCATCGGTCGGAGCTTGTCGTAGTTGGATCAGTGTTTTTACTGTATGATTAAGGGTTATTAGATCCTCCAAGAGGGGTAGTCGTTCTTCATTTTCACCTACTACGGTAATGAGATTTTCGATAAGCGCTGCAAGCGCTGGTTGACTGGCTATGATCTGTAAGAAGCAATTAATGGCGCAATCTTTCCCACCTTGGTTATTTGTCAGTCCAGTTAATGAGCAGACTCTTCCAACAAGTGATTCGGCCTCGTGTTCTCTGGATTGGCAAGGGAGGCAGGATACAATAGGGGAGGAAGGGGGTATTCCCGTTAAACTCAACGGCGTCATAATGGATGCATGTGTTTCAGTTGATATCATATTTTCTCTCTATTATTCGGTCTTATAATTATATTTTATTAAGTATAGTTTAATTAAAACTTATTAAGTTCGTGTTAATTTTAAAAAATAATATGAATTATTTATAATTAACCGATTTTAAAGTTGATTGCAAAAGTATCAGGAGCCTGTTTTCCCTACGTAATTGCTGGGATTAGGAAGCACGTGAAGCGAATGAATTGTCTAGCATGTTATTATAAACGGGTGTTTTTTTAGGGAGATTTATACATAACTCGTTGATATGTAAAATGTTCTATATATATTCGAGTTGTATAGGGTTGATGTTTTTTATATTCTTAATCATTAATATTTTCATCAACAGGAAGAGAGGTAGTTCCGTAACCATTGGAATAGTCTTTGGCAGCCATTCCAGACACAATCCAGGCACTCTATAATTTGAGTGGAAAGATAGTTTGTAGGGGATCGAGAGGGGATGGGTTCTCGGGGGGTGTTTATCGACTGGATGGCTACTCCTACGGTAATCCGGGGGGCCAGGGGATCTAGTTGGGGTAGTCTAGTATAAAAGATCATGCAACTATAAGGCAATGCCTGGGTCCTCATGTCGTATTCGGAGATGCGTTGAGTGGTGCTATCTGAGCAACAGTGCCACTGCCCTATGGAGTCTGTCTGATAGCTCTGATAATGCCCTGCATCAGTATTTCCTAGTTTACGGATGAAGGATGTAATAGCGTAGGTTGTAGCTGGGCCTCCAGAGAGGTCTTCTGTGAGAGTGAATCGTGTGGGAATAGGGAGAGCATGGGAGATGATCTGCACGCGGCATCTATTAGGGGTATCTAACTCCTGTGTATAGGTAAAGTCAGGGATTATTCTAAAGCACAGTTCCTCGGGTGGGGAGCTGAAACGGTAGGTCAACTCCATAGGAGTGGCAAAACGTTTCAGCTTAATATGCCCTCCAAGCCCTCGGGGATCGCTTAGCTGTAGGCGAGGGTCGCTATACGCGGGCACTGAATCGGTAAAGGCAGTGAGTAAGAGTTGGTCGGCAGAGAAGGTGTCTATATGCGTTAATCGGTGGGGATTAACAGGTAGTAGGACGAGCTCATGACGGTCTGGTAATACATTATAAGGATATCGAAGAGTGAGTTCAGACTCACGCAGATGCGCCGTGTTGGGTTGAAGGACTTCTTCTGTCGGCTCAGGATAAATGATTGTTTGTTTTATACCGAGTGTATATCTCGTAGATCTCATTGGGTAAGCTACAGCGATTCTTTCATGAAGGCTATAGAGAAGTTCGATAATCTTTGCCGGGTCATCTTCATTAGCGGCTTCATAGGACACCTCTGTGGGAAATAGGCGATGTAGCGCATGACGAATAATGGATGTATTGGCTTTTGAGATTTGAGCTGGATGGGATCGTGTTTTATCCCTAATAAAACAGTCCACTTCTTGTTTTATTTGTTGTAGGTATAAGGCAGAGGGATCCTGTACATCAGAGGATAATTGCACCGCTCTTTCCAGTATTTGATAGAGGCATCGGACACTGCATATTGTTTGTACCCAGGTGTTAATCCAACAATCATGTTTACCCAGGTTTTCAAGGCCAGTGATACTATTATGGGTTGCACGGTATATTCGTTCATTAAATAAGAAATACGGAGCCAATAGGACGCTTAAATGATCGTGCTCTGTAGAATGTCCTATTCTATGCATCAGATGCTCATAGCGAGCAGAGATTGTTATTTTGGCTTGTTCACGCTCGGAGAGAAAAAAGTGTTCGATAGGGCCTTTGGTCTCTTCATTGAGAAGTCCTTCAGATTCTCGTAATAGGAGTCTGCGTAAGATGCTTTCAGGGGGAGGGTTTTGAGCCAAGAACTCTTGGGCTAATGCAGGGGATTCTTCCTTCTGTATCGTAAAGATTTCTAAATAAATCAGAGCGTAATTAGCTTGATGAAACTGCATATCTTCAAGGGCGCTTTTTTGCAATTGTTGTAAAAGGGATCCTTCTTGAGGATGGAGGAGCGGTGGGTGGAGTTTCGCAATATGTAGAGAGAATTGTAGCCATGATTGCTTGGTCGCTTGCGATAGTATGGATCGGATCGAGGCTGGTAATAGGGTGTGGGTTGTCGGATTTTTTAGAACCATTCCTATTATTTGCAGGTTATGCGTATGCTCATCTAGTAAGCTTTTCTGGTCATGGAGTAGGTATTCTTGCGCCGTTTGATGTGTTTCATGAGCTGAAGCAGGAGAGGGACTTTCTTGCTTAGATCTTGAAAACGAGGACTGGGGTTTAAGAGTAGAATCGTTTAACCGTCGAGGTGGGTTTAGAAAAGAGGAAGCTTTAAAAACAAGGCCTTTGAGACCTGAAATTGGTATCATATTACCATAACCTCTCGTAAGGTAAAAGGGGGGTAATTTTTGATTAAAGACCTATTTAATAGATATACTTTTTTATTTAGAGCAGACGCATTGCCTGGTAGAGTAGAAGGTAACTATTTTTTATGCATCCCCTTCTGGAAACGTTCTATTAGGCACCTTAGAGGTCCGTGTAGTAAGTAAATAAGCAGGTAAAAAGAGATCTTTCTACCTGCTTATTAGAGGTGGTTAACGGTTATTATTTTTTATCTGAATCGTTCAGAATCTCCACTTCCGCTTCTTCCATCTCCGGCTTTTTCGAGCTTGCTTGGGCATTGGCTCCTGACTGAGGGCCAGGACCTTGTCCAGCAGATGCTTGCATTGCTTCCCCAATTTTTTGCATATGAGTATTGAGCTCATCTTTAGCTTTATTGATTTGAGGGAGATGTGTCCCTTTCAGAGCTTCTTTTAGAGCATCAATCTTTCCTTGAATCTCGGAGACGATATTAGCTGGAAGTTTATCTTTATACTCGGCTAACGATTTTTCGGCTCGGAAAGCCAAAGAGTCTGCTTCATTACGGGATTCAATTTCTTCTTTGCGAATACGGTCTTCTTCCGCGTGCTCTTCTGCATCTTTGAGCATCCGTTTAATTTCGTGCTCATCAAGACCTGATTTTGCTTCGATTTTAATTTTCTGTTCTTTACCAGACTGCACATCTTTGGCGGATACATGTAAGATACCATCTGCATCGATATCAAAGGCTACTTCGATTTGAGGCATGCCACGAGGTGCAGGTGGGATGTCTGTAAGATCAAAACGACCAATTTCTTTGTTGTCTTTGGCCATTTTCCTTTCTCCTTGGAGCACAACGATCGTTACTGCCGGTTGGTTATCTGCAGCAGTAGAAAAGACTTGCTTTTTCTGGGTCGGGATCGTCGTGTTTCTTTCTACGATAGGTGTGAGAACACCTCCGAGTGTTTCAATGCCGAGGGTGAGAGGAATCACATCCAGAAGAAGAACATCTTTAACATCACCTGAAAGAACTGCACCTTGGATTGCAGCACCGATGGCTACGACTTCATCCGGGTTTACCCCTTTATGAGGGTCCTTGCCAAAGATCTCCTTCACTTTTTGTTCGACAGCTGGCATACGGGTCATGCCACCGACTAAAATCACTTCGTTAATCTGTTCCCTGCTCAGACCTGAATCTTTCATCGCTTTTAGACAAGGTTCAGCGGTTCTTTCAATGAGATTATGAGCTAAGGATTCAAATTTTGCTCGATTTAAGGTGAGCGCAAGGTGTTTTGGGCCGCTTGCGTCCATTGTAATAAACGGTTGGTTAATTTCTGTCGTTTGCGTCCCGGAAAGCTCAATTTTGGCTTTTTCAGCGGCATCGCGCAGTCTTTGTAGTGCCATTTTATCTTTGCTTAGGTCGATGCCTGTTTCTTTTTTAAATTCATCGAGCATCCAATGTAGAATAACATTATCAAAGTCATCGCCGCCGAGGTGGGTATCTCCGTTAGTGGAGAGTACTTCAAAGATTCCATCACCAATTTCGAGGATAGAAATATCAAAGGTTCCTCCACCTAAATCAAAGACAGCAATTTTCGTATCTTGTTGTTTATCAAGACCGTAAGCTAGAGCTGCTGCTGTTGGCTCTGGGATGATTCTTTTGACATCAAGACCTGCAATACGTCCTGCATCTTTTGTGGACTGTCTTTGCGAGTCGTTAAAGTAGGCAGGTACGGTGATGACGGCTTCAGTGATCTTTTCTCCGAGATAAGCTTCTGCTGTTTCTTTCATTTTTAACAGAACTTGCGCGCCTACTTCTTCAGGGGATAGGGCTTTTCCATCGACTTCAATAACGGCATCGCCATTGCTGTTGGCAATCACTTTATACGGTACAGTTTTAATTTCCGATTGCACTTCTGCGAATTTTCTTCCGATAAAACGCTTTGCAGAAAAGATCGTTTTTTCAGGATTGGTCACAGATTGTCGTTTAGCAGGGATTCCTACAAGCCGCTCTCCTCCTTTATAAGATACAACAGATGGAGTTGTTCTAGCTCCTTCTGCGTTGGCAATCACTTTTGGTACGCCACCTTCCATAATGGCGACACAAGAATTGGTAGTGCCGAGATCTATACCGATAATTCTACTTTTCTTTTGTTGAGTCATAATTACTCCGATTAAAAATTGGTTATCTTAGTTTATGGATTCTTCTTTTGAGCTAGTAGGCGCTTTAGCCACTTTTACTCGAGCAGGTCGTATTGTTCTTTGTGAGGACTTATAGCCTTTGATAAACTCTTGGATGATCTGTCCTTCTGGGATGCTAGTAGATTCTTCTATTTCAACAGCTTCATGTAGGTGAGGGTCGAATGCGGTTCCAATAGAATCAAAACTGGAGATTCCATTGGAAGACAGTACTTCTTTAAATTGATTAAGAATCATTTCAAATCCAATTGCCCAGTTTCTTGTCTCTTCCGACATTTGTTGTGTAAATTTGAGAGCATTTTCTAAGTTATCCATCGGAAGTAAAAAGTCGGCAATCACATTATCCACAGCAAAACGGGTAGTTTCTTGTTTTTCTTTCATCAGACGTTTTCTGCTATTTTCCATATCTGCCAGCAGTCGTAGATTTTTCTCCCTACTTTCTTTTACTTCCAGCTCTAATGTATGGATCTGATCAGATAGCTGTCCTTCGATGGGAACTTCGATATGCGATTCTTGTTCTGGCTGTTGCGTTTCTTCTGTCATAGTGTTACTCGTGATGGGTTTGATCTTCTAAAAGTAGGTTATTTACCTGCTCTTTCGAGAAAAAAGGTTGTTGTTGGTCTTGTATGTAAGGGTTAATAGGTTGTCGAAACGAAATCTTAAATTTATAGAGGCTTTTGGTAAGGCTCTGACCAATGATCTCGGCTGTGGTTTTTAGTACGCCAAAGAGTTCTTTATAAGGCAGACGGCTCGGTCCTAATAAACCAATAGCTCCTGCAAAAGTCTGATTGATTTTATAGGGTAGGATGAGTACTGCGCAAGAGCCTGCGTGTGACGACGAGGATCCGGGGTTCAGATCTTCCCCAATCCAGCACTTAAAATCTCCAGCTTTACAGCTTTCATCCAGCATGAGTTTGAGTGCGTCATTATTTTCAAAAAAAGAAAGCCCAGAGGCAAGTCCAGATGCATCATCAGTAAAATCTGAATACGAGAGTAGTTTGGAAAATCCTGTTTTCAGGATGTTAATGGTAGAAAAGTTGTTATAGCTGACAATATGGCGGAGCATTACTTCACTATAAAATTTGCCAGCTAAGGCTTCTTCCTCTTTACTCAGCTCGGGCTTTTCCCGGCCTGTGATTTTCGATTGAAAGTATTGTTCAATTCTTTTGAGAGTAAAATTGCTTAGTTTTTTATCTGTATATAGTACTTCTGTTTTAATTACCCCGAAATCGGTGACAAGAATGCACAAGCATCTGCTGTTGTCGATCCCAATCATTTTGACGTCTAGGATAAAGTCTTGGTCGAATCGAGGAGAGGATAGAAAGACTGCTGTTTGTGTTTTTTCGCTAAGGAGTTCAGCACATCTTTCCAGGTATGTGTTAATTCCTCTTGTTTCCGCGCTTAATAAAGAGGTGAGTTGTCCTTTTTCTTTTTCATCGATAATCCCATTCTTACAGACTGCTGCTGCATAGATCTTATAAGCTGCATTCGTAGGAATCCTGCCCCCAGAGGAATGTTGTTGTTTAAGATAGCCAGCATCTTCTAGTTTCGTAAAGTAATTGCGTATAGTAGCAGAACTTAACGCTTCAAACCCATTCTCCCTCAATGTATTCGATCCAACTGGTTTACCAAACTGCAGGTAAAGCTCGACCAATCCCAAAAGAATGAGATTCTCCCTTTGGTCTTTCTGAGGTTTTTTCGTGGATGTCGTAGGCTTCAATTTGGCACTCTTAGTTTAACATTGCTAATTCATTGCTTATTTTATCAGTATACTACCATAGATCCTTTCGAAAAGGCAAGAGTAAATTTAGCAGTTGAGGTGGTGGACTGCTGGCTTTTTTTAAAAAACCTTAATAATAAATAGGTTATATAAAAAAGAAGTAAAAAAATGCGATGCAGTCTACGAGGTGGGTATTTCTGGCAATTTTTTTTTATCTATAAAAGCCCTCTGTTTTTACGCGGGTCCTCTTGGGGTCTATGCGATTGCTCTTTCAAGTGTGACCGTCAGGAGAGGGTAGACATCAGGGTTAAATAGGCGTAAGAGCCGAGTCTTACCGCCCTGTTGGAGTATGAATGTGAATTCGCGGCTAGTCATCCCCAATACCTCTGTAATATAAGCGAATGCCTCGCGCGATTGATCTTGGTTCATCCAGGCGCCGGTTATTGGGTGTTTGCATACTAGGTAATGCTCTTGGGAATGACGTCCTATTCCTTGATGGAACATCGTTTTCAGTAGAGAAGGGATTGATAGTACATAATTATCTACGTAGGCATAGTACGGGCTGCGTAGATTCTCTTCTGGAATACTATCGAATGTTATAGGTTCTTCCCAGCCGGCGCCGTCCTCATCTCTGTTATTGCCTATTTGATTAGGCTCGTCTCGTATCAATGGTTTAAGGGTAATCTGGATTATAGGTATGGGTCTTGGGGTGTCAATAAAACCGGTCCATGCGAGCCCATTCATCGAGATGGCTATTGCGCAAGATAGTATTGCAAGAGAACCTATACGGTCTATCATGAAATCCTCCGCTTCAGCTCTGCCAAATACACCTGATGCAACTTTTAGCAAGGCTTCTTCATAGCAATGGTTGTAAAAGCTAGTGAAATAGTAACCACCAAGAATTGTCATGCCAAGTACGCAAACAACAGTAGCTAGGGCGATCCAGGTAGGACGGTCTCCTTGTTGTAGGTTGGCTAGGATAGAACCCGGTATTTGTGTGATTTGGTAGGAACAAATGAGATTAGAAGGTCTAGGTGTGAGATTAAAGCGAAGTACAGCCGTTCGGACCGTTTTTTTCTCTTGTTCATTCAGTGCGCCTTGGATTATTAAGCTCCCGGATGTAAGCGGAGATTGGCAGAGAAATGTGGATACCTGGCCTATTATCACTGTTGCCTCATTATATTGAATGATGAGGGGATAGGATAAAGAGCTTTCGTTTATTTGCGAAGGATAAAATACGGGAGATTAGTGCTTTGTAAATTTTTTTTATCCGCTATAGATTCTAGAACTGTGTGAACCTTATTGCTGCTGGTAGCCAATTATCATACCACTCCTGGATTGTATTCCAGATACACAACCTCATATTGATATTTTTTACGAAGGATCTTCATCCCAGTCTTTGTGTTGGTTTTATTCGCAGCCACAAAGTACGGATGCCGTCTTTTTTTTAGGTGATCGTGGGTCCTGTAATGTTTTTGTCTTGGCAAATTAAGGGTAGTACATCTCTTACATGGGGTGACCATTGTAGACCTCTCTGGTATACCAGGCGTGAGGCTAGGTGAGAGGCAATAATTGCTTTTTTATGAATGTCAGGGATTTCTTTTATAATGCGGCTTGGGTACTTATTACGTAGTAATGGAGGACAGTAATTCAGTAACGCTTCGATGAGAGGGTCCGTTGGATCATTAGAGAGGGTCATTGGTTGGAGAAAGTCTAATAGCTCATACATAAACGTGTTGATTTTCTCAGAAATAGCATCGGAAATATCGGTAAGAAACAGGCCTGTTTCTTTGTGTGTAGTGAGCAGAAGTTGTGCTTCATCACTTGCTTGCGTTTTAATAATCTCAAGAATTTGAGGTACTAATACTGGTTTTTCGTGTAGAAATTCTTGTTCGGAAAGACAGAGGCTACATAATACTTCAAAAGAGGAACATGTCACCCCCCCTTTATTGGCAGAACTGTCTTTAATGATCAGAACACCTAATTCTTCGAGTGCTCTTCTTGCCTCTGGTGTCAGGTATAGATTGGCTCCTTCGACAATAGCTTTGGCCGTTGGTTTGCCTAATGGATCCATAAAATCGGAGATATTTGATCCGTTTAGTGTCTTAGGTCTTCCGCCACCAGGAATAAAGATATCGACTATAGCTTGATGGACGTTATGACGTAGCAGATGGTTCATGTCACTAGGAGGCAGCCAATCTTCTATTACGACTCCATTGATTTTTCTAGCACATAAGGTTTTATATGTAGAGCTCCTATCTTCTATTTGAGTATTACGATCTAATAAAAAGCCGCCGTTCGATAGCCTTGTCGCCGGATAAGATCCAATCGGTTTTATTTGGGTAAATAGCTCGTATACAGTTTTTAGATCCAGTCCTGCTGGGTCGTAAATGGTTCCTGATACATCGGTCGTTGCAATTAACTTGGCCGTGTTCGGATAGAACCGGTAGAGATTAGCCATTTGGTTGCCCGCAACATCTCCGTCAGGACCACCAGTCATTTTAATGGTAAAAGAGTCTTTGTTAGGATCTATCCCTAAATAGCGGAGGATTTCTTCCAGGTAGACATTCACTCCAAGAGATGTCACCCCGTATTCTTTATGATTAATCCCAGCACTTGGTCTACTCGAAATAAAGGCTCCACCAGGTTTATAGTGATGTTGTTTGCTATATTCCGCTATCCATTCAATCATCTGGTTATGCATGTTTTCATCAGGACCGAGATATATGTATTCCGGTTTACGATAGTAGTCTATAATATCTTTTGCTCTGATTGTCCCATCGAGTTCACAATTGATAAGGCTCATAAAACTTTCTATGTACGTCCGTTGAGCCTGGTACATGGATTCTAGCTTATGCTGTCTCTGGAATGATTCGATTTCTTTGTGTATTGTATCTGTAGATATGCCAGCTTCTACTAGTTGGTATTGAAAACTTTCTTTTTCTATTTCAAGATCGGTCGAGGGTTCTAGAAAGATGACCCCTTTAGCGCCCCCTTCGGGAATATCTTTGTTTTTTTTCTGTTGCGTAAGAGCCAGTCCATAGCATTCGGAAAAGACATTATTCCGATCGGAGAGCATTTGCTCTAGTTTTTCAGGGACAACTGTTCTTAAGCCTCCACGAGATAGATCTTTAAATCGGATATGGAATCCTAAAAAATGGGATCCCTTCATGAAAAAGATGGCATAAGGTAGGTCTGGAAATTTTTGCTTTCTATCATAGGGGACATGGTCTAGGTAGTGTGGGTCAAGTCGAAAACAATGTGCCGTTTTATTTTTTCTGTAAAAGTTAGTTTTCACCGTATATTCGATAAAGTGTAACGCTTGTCGAAAAACATGTTTTCTTCGTATGTCATTTTGTTGATTTCCCGTATCGAGATTTTCGATAAGGTCTAGGGTGTTATTACGTAGTGTTTCGTAGTTGGAGGGATTACTTTTCCCAGGATGGAATTTAGATTCGAATGCATCGATGATTTTTACTGTAAGCTCTGGATGCCTACAGAGGTCTTCTTCAATCTGTGCCAGGGTATATACACTACTTTCCATATGGACTAGGACTTGATGGATAAAATAAGCCATCGATTTTGTTAAATTGCCAAGGTTGCCACTGAGTCGGTTCGTCTGAATGAATGTCGATTCGATCAGCTCCATACCTCGAAAATACTTCAAAGTGACAAGCTCCCCCACAAAATCATGGATCATTGATGCTGTATTTTCTTTAAGGTGACCTTGCAGATCAAGAGACATAACCAAAATATTCTGTTGGTTATTAGGGTTGATATAAGTCGTGTGGATTTGTTGGACTGTGAGATCGTGTCTGCGCGCTGTTTGTGCAATTTGATATAGAAAATCATTTTGTGGAGGATCTCTCCAAGCTAAGATGATTTTTACTGCAGAAGGATCTTTCTCTTGCAGGCCGGTCTGTAGGTCATATTGGCATTCATCTCTTGTTTGAGCTCTTAAGCACATCTCTAAGGCGATGGAAACTTGGCTGTCGTTGAGCTGCTTCAAGAACTGTGGATTGAGCTGCGATAGGATCTGTTTACACTCGTCTGCATGGAGACCTGGGTTTCTGTCTTGGAGTTGTTTGACCCATTTATCTTGCTCCGATGTCGAATAGGTAATTTTGCTCCTTTGAGCCTCTTTGTCTATAAAGTGTGCCACGCACACAATCAGAGGGGTAGATGCTCCGATAAAATCTGGTGAGGCTTGAGCAGTATACGTTTTATAGTACTTAATACCATGCAGCCGATAGAGTTTGAGTATTTCGTGCCTATCGGAATGAGGCTGATCTAGGCATAGGGCAAAGGCTTTATCTTTAATATGAATAGAAGAGAAAAAATCCTGCAGCCCTAGTTTGGTTAAGCTATTAGTAATCATTAAGATATGTTCATAGTCCATTTCGCTGAAAAAAGAGCTAGGCATATATTTTTCAAGCCAGAGGTAAGCTTGTTCAAATAGTTCCCCCTCTTTTGCAATAGCTTCCTGCAACCGTGCTTGAGAATTTTGAGAAGAGGGCATAGGGGTTTCCTTGTTTCTTGCTGATATCATTCTATACATAGAAAAAGGAGGTATAAAATTCAACCGTTCAAAAGAGCCAGCCCATACTTATCGCGGATTTTGAGGTCATATAGAAAAGATTTTTTTCGAGTGAAATTTTTTGGGAGGTTTATTTTATGGAGTACTTCTTCTTTTGCATCTCGAAGTATATATACATGTGCAAAAAGACAGATCCGGAGCAGTTAACATCATTTTTTAGGGTTATCTAGTATGGTCGTGTACATTGGCTGGGTACTGGATCTAGTGAAACTGCTTGGTCCCTCTTGGATACGGTTTGTAAAATAGGTGGACGGATCGATTTTACAGGTCATAGCCGAGCGTGATAGTTTGGCTAGGAAGGCTATTTTCTAAGTAGGCGTAAGGAGTTTAATCCTACAAGTACGGTGCCTCCTTCATGCAGCAAAACGGCTACCCATAACGGAACAAGTCCGAGGATAGCTGGGGATGTTGCAAATAGGATAACAGCAAGGGCGAGGATGAGATTCTGTTTAATAATAAAAAGGGTTTTATGAGACTTATGAATCAGCCAATCTAAAGAGGCTATGTCATCTTGCAGGAAGACGACATCTGATGCATCAATTGCAGTTGCACTTCCGATTTTACCCATTGAAATGCCGACTGTTGCACGCATCAGAGCTGGCGCATCATTGACCCCATCACCCACCATAATCAGCCCTCTTTTTTGCGCCATGGCAGCGACCATCTGTAGCTTGTCTTCAGGTCTTAGGTTAGCATGAATGTTTTCTATGCCTACTTCCTGACCCACAGACATTGCATTGTCGTGGTGATCCCCGGTCAGCATAGAGACATCCATCTGGAGGTTGGTATGTAAGCGCTTAATGAGTTCAGAGGATTCTTTTTTGACTTCATCGGTGAAGATAACCTGAAATAATTCCTCTCCAATTAAGATGTAGCTAACTACTTTTCCGTGTCGAGGAGGGGGTATTGGATCGGCTTGCAGTTTTTTCTGTACTGATATAGGAAAATGGGTAGAGACAAAAGTATAATGACCAATAAATACTTCTTGTGTCTGACCTCGATAAAAGGCTTTAGCCTTGACCCCAAATCCAGGGAGTGCTTGAAATGCATTAATTTGAGTGAGTGGTATTTTGTGCTTTTTTGCGTAGGTAATAAGTGCGGTTGCGATAGGGTGAACCACATGCTGTTCAATACTTGCTGCGACACCAAGAGCTTCTGTAATAGGAGATTCTGAGGTCATACACTTAAAACTTGCACAGACAAGCTCTCCCGTTGTCAGAGTCCCTGTTTTATCAAAGGCCACACTTTTGCAGCTAGCTAGGGCATCTAAAATAACACCCCCTTTCAGCAGGATCCCTTTTTTAGCGCAACAGCTAATGGCACTTAAATAGGCTGTAGGTGTGGCGATCACAAGAGCACATGGGGATGCGGCAATTAAAAAGGTGAGGGATCTGTAAATAGCTCCTTCTTTACCGAGATAGGGTAGAGAAGGGAAAATCCAGGGGAGTGTTAGAGCAAATAGCAGAGACAATCCAATAATCGTGAGTGCATAGGTATCGCCAAATCGATCAATCCATTTTTGTAGTTTTGGTTTGGCCTCTTGAGCATGGGTAATCAGTTGTATGATGCGAGAGAGGGTTGAATCAGCACTTACCCGCATGACTTCTAGAGTAAGGGTTCCGTCTAGGTTTCTTGCTCCGGCTTGTACTTCGTCTCCTTTTTCTTTAGAAAGAGGTGCACTTTCTCCTGTAAGATGGCTTAAGTTAACGAAGGAGCTTCCATCAATGACTAGACCGTCTAAAGGAACGATTTCCCCGGCTCTTACGAGAATATGTGTACCTGTAGTGATCTCTTTAACGGATCTCTCTGTAATGGTTCCAGATACGTCAATAAGTGAGGCTCTCGAGGGAGCTAATTTATTTAGATGGGTGAGGGCGCCTTTTGTTTTTTGTGTAACACTACTTTCCATAGCACCAGATAATGCGAATAAAACAAGTAATAAAGCCCCTTCATAGCCACTGCCGATGATAACTGAAAGCAGAGCAGCCAGTGTCATCAGCACATCGATGTTAATAACGAGATTTTTCATATCTTCGATCGTATCGATTAGGGCAGAGGTTCCAACTAAAAAATACACAAGCACTAAAAGGATTTCAGAGATGAGCGGATAAAAAGCTCTGATTACAAAGGAGATGGAAAGCAAAATAGCTGATAAGATCGATGTTTTTAATAACAAGTTTTTACTGAAATAATGGGAGGATGGGGTGAGAAAAGGGCTAATCGATTCTTCTTTGCCTGAGGCAAAGAACTCATCAAAGAGAAGGGGGGTCTGCATAGATGTGATAGACTCGCTTACGTTTTTTATAGGAATGCCTTGCTGGCAATATAAGTAGTGGCTGTGATCATTGCAACAGTTGCCAGGTGCCAAATCAGATTGGGGGTTTTTTGATTTTTTTCCAGATGAGAGGTGATCAGAGAGGAACAGATAGTGAGGATAGTGCCTATGATCGGAGGTGCATATGTAGGAGAGAGATGAAAGGCCAGGATCATAGCACACGCCGCTGCAAGCACTCCACAGGCTGCGCCACATGCTTGTTTAATAGGGTGTTCGTGAATTTGGAGTGTAAGACCTAGCTCTTCTTCTAACATGATCTGTAAGAGTCTGTTGTCATCCGACATGAGTACATCGATCACTTCATCCAGTAGTTTGCCTGAGAACCCTTTAGCTCGATACATTTCTGTCAGTTCGAGTTTCTCTTGTGCCCGATTGTGTTCAATTTCCCATCGTTCCTCTTCAATTAATCTATGAAGTCTATTAAGACGTCCCCAACCTACCATTGCAGACCGTGCAGGTTTCCAAAATAGCCAGCCTAAGGTAAATAATAACATAATGATACTGGCTGTTTTATGGGGAATCAGGATGAGGCTCATCGCCCAGATGATGAATAGAGCTGTTGTGGTATCTTTGATTGTATCCGCAAAGGCTGCAATGTGACCGGGCATCTCCATCCCATGCATTTCAGAGGATGCAAAAAGACCTTTCATTCTAGCCTGTTTCAGGTGTTCTTGGGGGTTGTGTCCTTGAAAATGGTTCGAAGCAGGTATTTCCATAAAGAGATCTTTTCCTAACAACGTTCATTTTTGAGGATATGGGTCAGAAGGACACACAGGTCAGTATAGTCCTGACAGGCCATCAGTTCTCTTGCGGAGTGCATCGAGAGCTGGGGGCAACCTATATCGATGGTTTTTATCCCGAGATGATGTGCGCTAATAGGGCCGACTGTGCTGCCACAAGGCATATCACTGCGTGAGGTGAAGGCCTGGCAGTGTAGGTGCAGCTGCTGGCATTCTTTTAGAATAAAGGCTGCAGAGCTGCTGGAGGTGGCATATTTGTAGTCTGCATTATATTTGATCGCTATGCCCTTCCCTAAAACAGGGGTATGCTGGCTATCTTGTTTTGCTTCGTAGCCGGGGTGCATGGCATGAGCCATATCTAAAGAGATACATAGGGATTTTGCTTTTGCAATCAACTTCTCTTCTGTGCTCATGTCATAGGCTTTTACGATCCTCTTTATCACGTCATCTAAAAAAGTCCCATATGCCCCTTCCAATGTCTTCGAACCAATTTCCTCATGGTCCCAGCAAATAAGAGTTTGTAGGGTGTCTTCCGGGCTTTTTGTGCAATGGCCAAAGGCAGTAAGTGCTGCATGGGCGCTGGCTAGATTATCTATCCTATACGAGGAAAGGAATTCTGAGTTGATACCAGTATAGCGTGCAGGTTCTATTGGGGTGAGAAATAGATCAAAAGACAGCAAGGTATCGAAAGATAAGGACCGCCGTAACAGTGTTTCTAAGACTTTTCCTTTAGGGAGATCAAGGCCTGCGATGGCTTTAAGGTGTTCTTGTTTGTTAAAAAGAGGGCCTTTTTCATTGACTTCTCGATCTAGGTGGATCGCCAGCTGTGGGATGCACAGTGGGGATTCATCGATCGTAACCAGTTTTTCTTCGATTTCCCCTTTTTTATTCGTGATCACTACCTTGCCGGCAATGCCCAGATCTCGATTTAGCCAAGATGATAATAAAGGCCCCCCGTATACCTCAGCGGCAAGCAAGGTCATATTATCTTTTGTGCTCTCAGGATAAGGCTTGAGTTTTAAGGATGGGCTATCCGTATGTGCGGCGAGAATCACATATCGAGTGATTTTTTCAGTAGGCATCCGAAAGGCACAGAAGGAGCCGTTACGACAGACAAAATAATTTTTTCCTTGCTCGAGGTTCCAAGGCTTATCTTCCTGTAAAGGTAGGTAGTCTTTAAGAGCTAGCCGATTTCCCATTTCTTTTACAGCATGTAGGGCTGTAGGGGAGTGATCAAGGAAATGTTTTAAATCTTCAATAGCCGTTGGCATAAGAGCCCTTTTTAAATTGTAGGTCTTAAGACGTTGATTCCATTCATATACTTATGTAGCACATCGGGGAGGATTACTGATCCATCCTCCTGCTGATTTGTTTCTAACAGAGAGACGATTAAACGCGAAGTGGCAAGTCCAGATCCATTTAAAGTATGGATAAGTTCTGGCTTATCATCCTTTCTTTTAAATCTAATATGAGATCTTCTGGCTTGAAAGTCGGAACAATTAGATACAGATGACACTTCATAGTATCTATTTTGTCCTGGTAGCCAGGCTTCTACATCAACGGTTTTAGCTGCAGAAAAGGACATGTCGCCTGTAACGAGTAGCATACTCCGATAATGGAGATTAAGACCTTGTAAAATGGCTTCTGCTGACTCTTGCATTTGAAAAAACATCGCTTCACTTTGCTCTGGGGTGGTAAAGCAAAACATTTCTACTTTATTGAATTGGTGGACACGAATGAGGCCTCTTTCTTGAGATCCTGCAGCGCCACCTTCTCTGCGGAAGCAGGGGGTATAACAACAATATTTTTTAGGTAGCTCTTCTTCTTTAAAAATTTCATCATGATGTAAACCATTTAAAGCTACTTCTGATGTAGGGATCAGGAAGAGTTCATAGTCATCATCATGAATTTTAAAAAGCTGCTTTTCAAATTTAGGAAGTTGCCCCGACCCAAACATGATCTCAGGTTTGACCAGGTGGGGAACCATCCACATTTCAAATCCATTAGCAATGTGAGTATCGAGCATATAGTTAATCAGAGCCCACTCCAGACGAGCTCCTAATCCTTTATAGGCAGGCCAGCCACTTCCTGCTATTTTTGCAGCTCTTTGAAAATCAAATAGATGGAGTTTTTCATTCAGCTCGACGTGATTTTTCGGCGCGAATGTAAAATCTCTTTTGGCTCCAAAGGTTTTGATGCATACATTGTCTTGGGGATCGAATCCAATTTTGATTTCATCCATAGGGATATTAGGCATGGAGGATAATCTTAAATGGATTTCTTTTTCTAATTCGATCAGTTCTTGATCAAGAAGCGCAATGCGATTGCCGAGGCCTGAAACCTGTTCCATAAGGCTTGTTGTATCTTGCTTTTCCCTTTTTTTTTCTCCGATTTCTTTGGACATGCTATTTCTAGTGGCCTTCAGTTCTTCGGCAGACCCTTTAATCACAAGCATCCGTTCATCCAGTGCAAGAATCGGGGATAGAGAAATTTCTGGATCCTTGGTTTTCAGTTTCGCTTCTATCGCGTTTTTATCTTTTCGTATGAGTTTAATATCTAGCATTGGGGTGCTCCAGTATCCGCGTTCAAGGTGAGGGAATGTGAATAAGTTTTATTAAATTTTTATAGATATTAAAAGCTTATTTGCAAAATGTCAATAAAGTCTTCTTGTTTGTTTTTGGATTGTGGTGAGTATAATTTTACTTTACCTTTTCTTTCTGGATCGGGGTTGGGATCTCAGATGAGATGGGGGCTTATTTATATGTTTGTCTGTCTGCTATAAATTGTTCAATGACAACATGGGTGTTTGCCTGTCTGAGAGGGTTATCGCATCCATATTGGGTGTGAACATCATGCAGGCTCCCGGTCAGATAACGTAGATCTCTTCCAGAGAAACCTTCTGTTTTTTCGGCGATTTTCTCGATGAGCTGCGTAGGCAGCGTTTCTTGGAGATCTTTAAAAAGGGCAGCACTCTGCTGGTTAAGGATCTCTTGTCTTTCTTCTATGGAGGGAAGTGGCATTTTTAGTCTATGGCTCATTCTGCTTAAAAAAGCGCGATCGATGTTTGTACATTCGTTTGCTACGCAAATAAGCATGATTTTCCGATTGGGTGTCCCAGTCCAGTGCAGAAGGGTGTCTAGTAATTCTAGATGATCTTGGTCGATGGAGTTTCGGTGTTTTATCGCTCCTTCTGCTTCATCAATCAACAGAATGGTAGGTCTCCCGGTATGTGTCACTGCATCAAACAGTTTGTTAAGTTCTGTTACTTGCTGTTTTGTGGCAATCCATTGGGTTAGATGCCCGCCTGAAAGAGCGATGTAGTCGAGGCCAGACTCTTTTATAATTTGGTTGGCCAGCATCGTTTTGCCGGTGCCAGGGGGTCCATATACAAAGAGGTTAGGGAGATCTCCTTGACCTTTGGTTGCGTGTCGTATAGACCAGAGAATGGATTTCACTTCTTCTTGTAATAAGGGATGGCAAACTGGTTTTTCTATAAGAGGCGCTTGAGAAAAAAGAGATGTAAACGGATAGAGAGAGGTTTTTTTTCTTTCTATCCCTATTTGTGAGGCTGGCTTTGTATCGGTTAACCCATGATAGATATAATTGCACGCAACTGGAGCTAACTGACTGACTACCTTATAAGCAAAAACTGCTGGGACCCCTTTAAGCATCCATAGGTCACATACCACGCTGCTTATTTTATCGAGCGATGCGATGAAAGCTTTTTCGCAAGTTGTTGAATCGGAGATCGCATCTATGATTCCTTGAGCCAGAGCTTTGCCTGAGCTATAAAAGTTAAATCCGTTTAAAGGGTTATAGCTTGCACTTTTGTATTCAGGTGCTGTTGGTTGAAGTGGGGGGTGGCTGCCGTCTACTCCTAATTGGAATGTGAAGTGCTTTTGGATTTGTTGATTAAGGAGTAATTGCCCTATTGCCATGGCTCCCTGCACAGCCAAATCCTGTCCTCCTCCTCCATTATAAGGTACGATCTGTCCTGCTCCTCCATTATAAGGTACGATCTGTGTTTCTGGCATGTTTTCCTCTTTGGTTAGCTTCTGAAGGGCATCTAGTCTAATTTTTATTAATATTTAATGTAAATTTTAATTGCATAAAACCATTTGTTTTGTGCTGGTAAAGAGGGTTCTGGCTCCAAAGAATTTATTTATCCTTGAAGTGGCTTTTTGAATGTGGTAGTCTATACTTATTGTTTTGTAAGGAAAATCTATGAATAAGTCTTATCCGCAAGCACAAAATCCGTTGCTTCTTCGCTTTCATCGATTACTCGATGCTTTCGCGAAATCTGATGATGAACGCGATTTTTATCTCGATAAAATCGAAGGGTTTATTGTTTTTGTTGATCTAGATAAAGGGTCTAAAGAATTAGACGATTTGGAAAAAGAGATTATTGATCACTCTGGTCGATATTGTTTAATCCCAAAGATGACCTTTTATGAAACAAAGAAATTTATGGAAGGCTTTATCAATGAAAAGGTCTATGACATAGATACGAAAGAAAAGCTTTTGGATATTATCCAGTCTAAAGAAGCTCGAGAGAATTTTCTCGAATTTATTTACGATCATCTTAATGAGCTGGAAAAATGGCAGCAATATTACCAAGAGCGTTCTAGAATACGGATTATAGAATGGCTACGCAATCAATCTATCCATTTTGTCTTTGAAGAAGATCTCGATCTCACAAGAAATGTTATGGAGAAGGTCAAGCGTCATCTATTCGACGTGAAAGCCTCTAAAGATGTGGCTGCGGCTCGGGAAGCTTTAGTAATTAAGGCAAAAACGTACTATTCTAATGAAGCCTTAAACCCACGTCCTAAACGAGGCCGTCCTCCTAAGCAGGTGGTAAAGATCGAAACGGAGCCTCAGGTTACAGTCGATATGTATACCACAGTGCCACCTCCTGCGCTCCTATTTCTTTATCTCCCCGAAATTTCCAGCGCAAGTTCTGTGACGTTTTCTGCGCGATATGACAACGAGGCACAGTTGTTAGCGAGTTTAAGAGGAAGCTCTCGTGTAAAAGTAGATGCCAAGTTGCAGGCCCTTTCAGAGAGGCTCGAGTCCCTCAGGCATCTTTCAGGTCGATTAACAGATATTCATGAGATTACAGGATCTGATAGAGAAGATAAGTTCATTAGAGCGGTCGGTCAAGAATTCGAGAGCGGTGGATTAGATGGTTCGAGTAAGACGCGGATTACAGGGGTAGTTCAAGACGTGCTTCCTAAAGATAGAGCTAAAATACCGAAAGCACCACAGAGGCAAGAAGAACTTAAGAAACCTTCTGCAAAAGTAGTCACGCAGATTCAAAAGAAATATAAGAAATAACAGGGTGGTCTCTATAGATACCGATTTAGCTATATTACCAAGATCTTTCGATAATAAAGAGCATTGCCTGCAGCTTTTGGAGGCGATGTATACGACTCGATTTGCCGATGATAAAATGTCTAAATTAGTGCGTCAAAATAAAGGTGGGACATTCCATTTATCTGTATGTGGTCATGAAATGATAGGGTGTGCTGCAGGTCTTGCTCTCGATCCAGGTAAAGATTGGGGGTTGCCTTATTACAGAGATCGAGCCTTTGTTATTGGTCTGGGGTGTGAGCTTCGAGATCTGTTTGGAGCCTTTCTTGCGCGTGATGTAGAGCATCATTCTGGCGGAAGAATGATGCCCGAACACTTTTCCCATAAGCAACTACGTATTCCGTGTCAGTCTAGTGTAGTGGGTTCTCAGTTTTTACAGGCTGTGGGTGTTGCGAAAGGGCTGCAGATTCAAGGAGATGATGGCGTCGTCTATGTCTCAGCAGGTGATGGTGCTACCTCTCAGGGAGATTTTCATGAAGCCTTAAATTTCGCTTGCCTCCATACGTTATCAGTGATTTTTGTCATACAAGATAATGGTTGGGCCATTTCTGTTCCTGTTAAGCACCAAACATCGGGTGGATCTATTGTACATATTGCCTCGGGGTATCAGGGTCTTGCAGTTCATGATATTGATGGGTGCGATTATGATCAGGTTTCTGTAGCTCTATCTCTTGCGGTAGAACGGGGGCGTACTAATAAAGGACCCTCTCTTATTGTTGCGACAGTGCCACGTATAGGTGCTCATAGCAGCAGTGATGACCCCGCAAAATATAAAAACCAGGAAGTTGTCGACTTAGAGCGTCAAAGAGATCCTATTCCGAGATTTGAATCATGGGTTCTTTCTTCGCGTCTTATGCTAGCTCACGAAATAGAAGAATTAAAAAAAGCATGTTTTCAAAAAGTGGAGGCCGCTGCTGCAGAAGCAGATCAAGTACCTTTTCCTGATCCCATCACTGCTGATACTAAGGTTTTTCAAGAGCATGAGATTCTAGAGGTTTCCTATGATACGGACGACTCCTCTTCTGCTCAAGAAGCAGTTGTTATGGTCGATGCTTTAAATCATGGGCTTGATGAAGCAATGAAGGACGATCCGAATATTATTGTTTTTGGACAAGATGTCGCGCTTGGTAAAGGCGGAGTCTTCGGTGTTACAAGATCTTTAACGGCCAGGTATGGCGCTCAAAGATGTTTTAATACGCCGCTTGCGGAATCTACGATTGTCGGGCTTGCGATAGGAATGTCGTTTACAGGATTAAAACCGGTAGCAGAGATCCAGTTTGCAGATTATATGTGGACAGGGATGAATCAAATTGTCAATGAGTTAGCCAATATCTATTATCGTTCTAATGGAGAGTGGAATTGCCCTGTCGTGATTCGAATGCCATATGGGGGCTATATCCAAGGTGGACCGTATCATTCGCAAAGCGTCGAAGCATTTTTAGCTCATTGTCCTGGTTTAAAAATTGTTATTCCAAGCAATGCATCCGATGCAAAAAAATTACTGAAAGCAGCGATTCAAGATCCCAATCCTGTTATTTTCTTAGAACATAAAGCCCTCTATCGCCAGAGAGTATTTTGTGCGAGAAAAGAGCCTGCATCTGAGGAGATCCTCCCTCTTGGTAAAGCGAAGGTCGTAAGAAATGGTTCTCATGTGACGGTCATCTGTTGGGGAATGCTCGTTTTTATGGCCTCTCAAGTCGCAGACACCCTTTCCCATGAAGGGATCTCGGTAGAAGTAATCGACCTGCGTTCGATTGTCCCTATGGATATGGATACCATTCTGACTTCAGTAAAAAAGACAGGTAAATGTGTAGTTGCTCACGAAGCGGTCGGTAATGCTGGCCTTGGTGCGGAAATTTCCGCTAGAATTATCGAACAGGCATTTTCTTATCTTGATGCGCCTATAAAACGGATTACAGGAAAGAATTGTATGGTTCCTTATTGTAAGGTCTTAGAAGATGAGGTCCTACCTCAGCTTGCTGATGTAGAAAAAGCGATTCGAGACTTAGCTAATTTTTAATCCTTTTCTATTCTTTCCTATGCGTGGTTTTTTATTTGCACCAGGCACCATTGCTTGTAAATGGGAAGAGATTTTTTCGATCACTAAAGCATTTAGCTGGCTAAACTTCTTTATTTTTTCATGCAATGGAATCAATGGGTTTTCTTTTTGAGTTTGCATTTTTCTTCGATCTCTTTCATTGATTAAATCGCTTGTATGAACCAGTCTCGCAAGAAGACTTTCTTGCGTATTGTGAATGGCTTGTAGTTCACTTCCGCTTAATTCTTTCATAGACACGTCTTGTATCATTTTGGTATTTGTTATTAGTTGGTTTAATGTTGCATCTATTTCCGCTAAAATTTGTTCTATCTCTCTAAGCATTGTGTTTCCCTTTTTTCTGTTTGTAAGGTAATCATAAAAATTTCGTTCTTTCTTCTTAATTTAACTTATAAGTTATCTGTTCAGTTATTTGTCAATAATTTGTTTGCAAAATCGTAGTTTTTTAAGAAAGCTATAGTTGTTTCTCTGAAAGATAAATAGGTTGTGATAAGAATTTAATCTAACTTTTTATTTAGGATAAAAATAGTGGCATTGTAGTTCTGCTTTGTTCTTTTTGTATCCATTCCTTACCGGAGCAGAATTGTAGAGATAGACAGGATGAGTTAGCTATGGACTCTAAAATCGATTTAGTTTTTTTAAAACCATGGATTGGATCAATCGCTGCAATGGCGTCGGTAATTACGATCACAGCATAGCCAGAAAGCAAGGCATCTTGCGCGCTATAGAGCACACAGTAGTCGGTTGCCAGGCCTGCGATAACAAGAGTATCTACATGAAGTGCTTGTAAGTGAGCCTGTAGCTTTGTGGCTCTTGTATGATTGTTATCATAAAAGGCGCTGTAGCTATCGATAAAGGGGTTTTCCCCTTTTTTAATGACTACATCAGGAGAAATACATAAGGATTTAAGTTCTGCTCCTTGGGTTCCCTGCATACAGTGTTCGGGCCAGGCTATCTGCTCAAGGCCACATAGTTGTACTTTACTAAAGGGAGGGACTTGATGCTCTGAAGCAAAAGACCCATGTTTTTCAGGATCTTCTGGAAGCTCTCTTTTCCCTGGATGCCAATCCTGTGAGGCAATCAGTTTTACATCGTGGTTTTTTTGTTGTGCAATCCATTGGGCTACGCTAAAAGCCTTAGAGGCCCCTTGTATGGAAAGAGGACCCTCTTCAAAGAAATCATTTTGAAAATCGATGAATAATAAGGCCTGCTTTTTATATTCTGGATGCAAAGATAGATAGAGGAGAATTAAGAAGGATTTCATCCATCTAAAGAGGTCTATAGGTAAAAGAATGGTCATTTTGATCCAGCCAAGGAGTATTCCCAAAATGAAGTATTTAATAGCCAGAAGCAGTGTGTATGAGGTGTTTCTTAAGACCGTAAAAGAGTATTCCTTGTCCCTTTTATAGGATAGGCATCGCAGTCCCTCTAACAGCAAAGACAGCAAAATCCCAGGCATGCTACAGGCTGTAATTATACCCGCAAAAAAAAGGTGAAAGGAGTCCTGTAGAAAGTAAGGTGATCCAACTCCTCTATGATAGTGGTCGCGAGCTTTACGTAAATCGCCTAGCAAGAGCGTGGTCATCGTAGTTTTTTGACACTCTTCTATAAGTCTTGCTTGGTTCTTACTCATATTTCAATATTTTTTGCAGATATTCTAGGATTCTGGGGTCGGAAGGCTGTTGAAAAAAGGAGGTTGCTGCTTGACTATCGAGGATGCATCCTTCATCGAAAAAAAGGATGTGATCGGCAATTTTTCGTAAGAAAGAAAGATGGTGGGTGATCAGAATAAAAGACGACCCTTCCGCTTTTAGTTCGATAAGAAGATCAAGAACTTCTGAGGTCATGATAGGATCGAGTGCGGAGGTGGGTTCATCTAAAAGGATCATCTCAGGTTGATGTGCAATCGCTCGGAGTATCGCGATACGCTGATTTTGTCCTCCAGAGAGTTGCTGGGGTTTTTTATGTGCATGGGGACTGAGCTCAAAGCGATGTAATAGCTGTGAGGCTTTTGCATAGGCTTCTTCTTTGCTAAGTCCGTGGGCAATAGTTAGAGGCAGTATAATATTATCGATTGCGCTCATATGGAAAAATAGGTTCCACGATTGAAAGACAACCCCCAGGGATCTGCGATAGGCTTGTAACTGTTTTCCTTCTCTATTAGGCACTTGATGTTGATTGACCCAAATCTCCCCTTGATCTATGAGATCAAGCCCTGCAATCATTCTTAGAAGAGAGCTTTTGCCGCTGCCTGAGGGCCCTATAAACCCAAGGACCCTACTATCAATTGATAAAGAAAGGTTGTTAAACAGGGTGTTTTTCCCGTGCTTTTTATGGATGTTGCAGAGTTTAAGATTCATATTTGAACCTTTTTTCTAATGTTTTGCTTAGAACAGAGATGGGTAGAGTAAGGATCAGGTAGCCTACAGCAAGAGGAAAATAACTCTCGAGTGTACTATATGTAGCGCTGCTGATTTGCTGCGCGCTGTAGGTAAACTCTCTAATGCCTAAGATCGATAGCAGGGAAGAATCTTTAATAATAGATGCGAATTGTCCTGCAAGAGGGGGAAGGATCTGTCTCATCATCATGGGTAGGATAATAAATCGATAGGTTTGTAGAGGTGTCATGCCGATGGCTTTTGCGGAATCTAAATGGGATTTCTGCACGCTATCGATACAGGAACGAATGAGCTCAGCAATATAGGCCCCACTAAACAAGGAAAGAGTCAATACTCCAATGAGTAGGCGGCTATTGATATCTAGGGCTGTGCCTACGACATAAAAGAAGGCTAGTAGTTGTACAAGAAGGGGGGTTCCACGGATGATTTCTATATAGAATAGGGCAAGATAACGTATGAGCCTGACTGTAGATTTTCCCATTAATGCCGTGATAAGCCCTATTACTACACTCAGCAATAAACTGATGACCGAAAGCACTCCTGTTTTTATCCATCCCGATACAAATACGGTTTTATAGGCCAGGACTGTATTCCACTCATAGATTTGTGAAGAGAATAGAAAGACGCAGATAAAGCTGATTAGAAAAAACAGCAGAATCAGGTTAAATCCTTTAATCAGAAACTCATGCTTACTGCTATCTAAACGTTTAGAGCAGAATACATCACTCAGGTTCATCTATTTTCCGATGGTTGGGCGATAAAAGAAGGGGAATGCCTAGCTTAGCAAAGGCTTGGATTTGCTCACTCAAGTATTTTTTTTTAAGCTCTTGAATCCCCCCTTTTTCGATGAATGCCTGTAAACAACTATTGAGAGCTTCTTGGAGAATAGGCTCTTCTTTTCTTAAGCCAATAGCCCACCATTCATACGCTATGGGATGTAAATCCGCTTTGGTTAAAGTAGGGTATTTTTTCCAAGCTGCATAAATAGAGAGTTGATCATAAAAAAATGCCGATGCTTTTCCTTGAATTACCTCACTAATACAACTAGATAATTGTTCTATCATAATTAGCTTGGCTTTGGGGAATAGTTTCTCTGCGTGTAAATAGGCCGTTGTACCTGTTTTAACAACGATCGTATATTCTTCGTTATTAAGGTCCATACACTGGGTAGCCTTAATTTGAGGATTCATCAGCATGCATAAGCCCAGAGATAAATAGGGTTGAGAAAAGGCAATGGCTTTTTTTCTTTGGTCTGTAGGAGTCATCGAAGAAATAATTAGATCGATTTTATGGGCTTTTAGAGAGGGAATGAGTCCGATAAAGGGTATGTCTAAGATTTTTGCTTCTTTATGCAAACTCTTAGCTAGGTGTTTAGCAAGTTCTACGCTGATGCCGCAGGGTTGTCCTTCTGTATTTATCGTTTCAAAAGGAGGATTCGATAATTCCATCCCTATCTGTAAGCTCAGGGGCTCTTCAGAAAGTAGACCTCCTATAGGATACCATAATACAGCAAGTAAATAGAGTAATAACGCGCTCATCTTGTATCCATATAGGTTAAAATAGCTGAATAGCGCCCTGAAGGCAATGATCTTCTTTTTTATATTTATCCATCTGTGCATCCGAGATCTTGTGTTAAATAGTTCGGGTAGTATACTTCTTGGGTCGGGTGTCTCCTCTTTACTACAATAGAGAAAGTAGATCTACAAGATCCTATATGATGTTACCGATTTTTAACACCTAATCAGAGAGTATTATGAAAGGGTTTTGTCCTCTGGCCTCTGGGTCCAAAGGAAACTGTTTATATATTGGGACGGAAAATACCAGGCTTTTAATCGATGCAGGGCTTAGTGCGAAGATGATTGTTGATAAGCTCGCACAAATCAAAGTCGATATCCAACAGATCGATGCGGTGTTAATTACCCATGAGCATATTGATCATATACGGGGTCTTGGTGTCTTATGTAGTAAATTTAATATCCCTGTTTTCAGCAATAGTGAAACGGCTAAAGCAATTATGGCGCAAAGCCACCATCCTTTAAAGTTTAAGATTTTTTCAACCGGTGAAAGTTTTGTGTATGGGGATATTGAAGTTCATCCTTTCACGATACAACATGATGCTGTGGATCCTGTGGCGTTTACTTTTGCTTTTGAAGGAATGAAGATTGGGGTATGTGCAGACCTTGGTTTTGCATCGACGCTTGTCGAATCTAGGCTGCGGGACTGTGATTATCTATATGTCGAGGCTAATCATCAGCCTGACATGGTCCATGCCTCAGCGCGTCCGATGGTTTATAAACAGCGGGTATTAGGTCGTCAGGGACATTTATCTAATGAATCGTGTGCGCAGTTGATTCGCTCTGTCCTTCATAAAAATTTAAAACATGTTTACCTCGCCCACCTCTCTTCTGAGTGTAATGCACCGGAACTGGCGCTCAAAATCGTTCGAGAGATGCTGCAGAGCTGCGGATCGACTGTCAGTGTTTCGATTGCACAGCAAGATGTGATCAGCCAGCCTGTATGGTTTTCTTTACCTAGCCCCGTTTGAATGTCCTCTATTATTCGCAAAGGACTTTTTCGAAAAGGTTTCCTTCTCCAATCGCTTGTGCCAAATGGCTAATCCATCAACATCGCAATACAAAACCTTCAGTCGGTTGCGGGTCTTATGTAAAAATACAAAATAAGCGGCCGTTAGAAGCTCTTCTGGGAAAAGAGACTCTGTCATAGCTTAAGTCCTTCAAAGCCTTTTCTTAGATCTATAGGGTCCATATGCATGAAAACCCTGGCATCTTCCGATAAGGCTAACATCCCTACCTCAGTACAATGAGAAAACGCACAAGCATTTTCTCATCAAAGTCAGGATCTAACTCGAGTATGATATTTTTCCAGCTCAGCTTTATCACTTGGGCGGTAGGCTTTAATTCGATAAATTTTTTCTGATTCTGATTTTTTAGTGTACCTAGATGATATCGAAATGTTCTGGATCTTACACCAGGCTCTTGTAGAAAGTCCGCTCAGCTTGTACTCTTCTATTCTTTTTTGCCACTTCACCTTACTAATCATTGATCCCCTCCTTGCCTTATTTAAGAAGGGATCATTTTAGCTAAAGAATGGAATTGCTTAAAAGATGGGCTCGCTTACCGCTTAGATTATATAGAGGTAAGACTTATCGCCCGCAAAATTTGAGCCACCGCCGCAGCAACAACCTCTTGATCTGCCCGTAATTCTAAAGAGGCATAGTCCAGAGCCGAGCCATCTTGAGTCACCGCCGCAAGCACAACCTCTTGATCTGCCCGTAATTCTAAAGAGGCATAGTCCAGAGCCGAGCCATCTTGAGTCACCGCCGCAAGCACAACCTCTTTATCTGCTC